>RFIF01000167.1 GCA_003695655.1 Cyanobacteria bacterium J069 | reverse complement strand
TCGCCCGGTTTTGCCGAGAAGCTGCTCAGCAACGTCTGTGCCCGGCCCAAAATCGCCATGCTCAGCGCGTCGTAGATACTGTGGCAGTTGGTGTGGCCGCCCACAATGGGAACTTGATAAGCTGCTGCCGCTGCCTTCATACCGTCGATCAGCGGCTGACTATGTTCGGCGGACTGGCTCCAGAGCGTGTCCACCACGGCGATCGGGCGACCGCCCATCGAGTACACATCGCTGACGTTCACCATGACCGCAGACCAGCCCGCAAACCACGGATCGCTTTCTACAAAAAACGGCATCATGCCCTCGGCTGCCAGCAGCAGATAGCCGTCGCCATCGGGAATGGCAGCGCAGTCGTCGCCCAGCAGAATTCCAGACACATTGGGCAGCAATGAGTGGGCGATCGCCTGAATATCTTGCTTGTGCAAAATGCCCAGCGATTCCCTCAGCTTGGCCGCCAGTGCTTCTAGCGGTGTTTCTAACTGCCCTGATTCGCCCACGCGCCTAGCTCGCCCGTTCGTACTGCCCCGTATTGTACGGCATGGCAGGGCGCACTTCGGTTCCCGGCGGGTAGTAGTTCAGGTCGGCTTCCATCAGGTGATGTGGGCGATCGCGCAGGGTGATTTCTTCCAGGGTTTCCCAATGCAAGCGCTGAAAGAAGCGCACGTTTTGCAACTGCACCGTCGCCAAAAACTGATGACAGCCCCAGGTGTTGGCCGTCGTCACCGCTTTGTAAATTAGCCCTTTGCCAATTTGCCAGCCGCGCCGATAGTCGGGATGGGTGCCCAGCCGTCCGCCATACCACAGCCCCGGTTTGGGTTCGTAAATGCGGACAATGCCAACGACGCGATCCGTGGCGTTCTCAATCGCAATGATGGGATAGGCGGTGTTGTCAATCTCGTCCACATCGCTGTTTTCAAACAATCCTTGCTCTGTGCAGAAAATCATGCGGCGCAGATTGAAATATTCGTTCACTTCATCGAACGAACGAGCCAACTCAAAGCGATACCGATTCTCTTCCATGCTGCGTACTTTATTCTTGCTTTTAGGACGTGTGATTAATGAGGTAACACATGAACAAATTTAAGAGAGAGTCCGTTCACAGTCCCAACACATACAACGGCATTCATTCCTTACCCTTCATCCTTTATCCCTACTCAAAAGTGGATAACGCCGAACAAGCGCCGCACTTTCCGCATCCGGCTTTCATGTCGTGGGATGACATCCCGGCTTGCCGAAGGAGTGCGCCGACTTGTTGATAGACGGACAGCATGAATTCGCTGCTGGGTGCGGGATGTTGAGCGAGCGGCGTTCCGGTAATCGGGACAAACGGTACAACGAACGGGTAGACGCCAAGCTGGATGAGGCGATCGCACCCTTCCACAATCGCCTCCAGCGTGTCGCCCAGTCCTGCCAGCAGGTAGGTGCTGGCCTGACCGCGACCGAACACCCTCACTGCCGCTTCAAACGCCTGGAAGTAGTAGTCTAGCGGCACTTCCGCCTTACCTGGCATAATGCGAGCGCGCACTTCGGGCGTAATCGCCTCCAGGTGCATTCCCAGGCTGTCTACGCCGGCCGCTTGCAGCTTGGCAAACCAGGCGAAGTCATCCGGCGGCTCGCACTGCACCTGAATCGGCACATCGACCCGCTGCTTCACGGCCCGCGCACATTCCGCCAGATAGGCTGCGCCGCGATCGCTCGTGTTGGGTGTTCCCGTCGTCATCACCATATTCTTCACGCCGTCTAGCCGCACGGCTGCTTCGGCCACTTCCGCAAGCTGAGCAGGCGTTTTGCGGGCAATGGTGCGTCCAGCATCTAGCGATTTCTCGATGGCGCAAAACTGGCAAACCGTGGACTCATCCCGATAGCGGCGGCAGGTTTGCAAAACGGTCGTGGCCAGCACGTCGTGGCTATGCAGCAGGGCGATTTTCCAGTAGGGAACACCGTCAGCGGTGCTGAGGTTATAAAACTTGGGCTGTTGGGGGAAGTGGAGCGGGGCGATCGCCTCGCCATCTACCCGCAGCATCGGCTGCTCCGCCGAGTCGTCCAGCGACACCGAAAAGGGCGATCGCGCGGCCGTGTCGGTGAATACGGGCACCATCACCGTCGTTCCGTCCACCGTCACCGCCTTGTGATCCGACGGGCCAGCCCCGCCCTTGCGTCCCGATGCTCCGACCCGGTCTTCAACCAGCTTCAGACCCTGAGACTGAAGCGCCGTTATCAACTGCTGTTTGTTCATGGATAGTTGGGTTCGTCGTGAAAGAGCCAGTATCAGCAGACAGCGGATCGAGCAGCGCGGGTGCAGACTCTCCGGCTGTTCCATTCATCACCGACCAGGCGCTAGAGTTGAGCTGCAACTGCAACAGGTCAGGGCGGGAATAGTGCCCCACCGAGTCCATCATGCGCTTGCGCTTGGTGATCAGCGAGAAATCCAGGTCGGCGATCGCCATGCCCTCGCCCTCGGTAATCGGCGGACACAGCGGCACACCTTCGGGGCTAATGATTGCCGTGTAGCAGCCGCCCGTCAGCACCTTTTGCAGCTTTTCGTCCGGCGTAATTTGGGCAATTTGCTCCGGCGACAGCCAGCCCGTCGCGTTCACCACAAAGCAGCCTGCCTCCAGCGCGTGATGGCGAATCGTCACCTCCATCTGGTCTGCAAAGATCTGCCCCACCATCGAGCCGGGAAACTGGGCGCAGTGGATCTGCTCGTGCTGCGCCATCAGGGCATAGCGCGCCAGCGGGTTATAGTGTTCCCAGCAGGCCAGCGCCCCCAAGCGGCCCACGGCCGTATTTTGCACGGTCAGCCCCGCGCCGTCGCCCTGCCCCCACACCATGCGTTCGTGATAGGTCGGCGTAATCTTGCGGCGCTTCAGCAGCAGCGTGCCGTCTGCGTCGAACACCAACTGCGTGTTGTAAAGCGAACCGCGATCGCGCTCATTTATCCCTAACACCACCACCATGCCGTAAGAGCGAGCCGCTCGGCTGACGGCATCCGTCACGGGGCCGGGCACCTCTACCGCTTCTTCATACAGCCGCATATGTTCCTTGCCCATCAGCACGGGCGGCTGCACAAAGGAGAAATAGGGGTAATATGGCACAAAGGTTTCAGGGAATACAACGAGTTGTGCCCCTGCATCGGCGGCCTGGGCGATCGCCTGCAACACTTTCTCCGTCGTGCCGTCCCGACTGAACAAAACCGGACTTATTTGAACCGCTGCCGCCCGAACAATGCGGGAATCATCCATTGCCTTTAACCTCACGG
>RFIF01000166.1 GCA_003695655.1 Cyanobacteria bacterium J069 | reverse complement strand
TCTTCTCAAAGCCCTGCTTTTTAATGGCGCAGCGGCGTGACAGCGTGGGGATTTAGGGAGATTAGCCTCAACCCCCAACCCTCTTATCTCCTCGTACTTGAGGAACATTAAATAATGAATACATTAAAGGTTTTCCGTTCCGGCAGGCGGCGGTGGCTGGTGGCGCTGGCGGGGCTATCGGTGACGAGTGCAGTGCTGATGGCGACACAGGTGAGTGGGCGATCGCCCTTGCTGGCCTTGGGCGACCGCTCTTCTAGCCTGGAAGCTCCCTATCGCTATCCGTTTCGAGATGCCGCGCCGCGTGGCAGCAGCACTGCCCGCATCGAGCAAGAAATTGCCCACTATCAGCAGCGCGTTCAACAAATGCCTGCCCAAAGCCTGGCCCAGGCGCTAGAGCAGTCGGCTTTGGCGCTGAGCTATCTAAAAATGGCGCGGCTGACGGGGCAAGGTCACTGGTATTTGCTGGCCAATCAGGCGGCAGAGGCGGCGCGGGGAGCGGTGCCCGACCAACCGGAAGCGATCGCCGTTTTGGCGCGGGTCGCCGAGGCCCAGCATGACTTTGCACAGGCATTGTCTCTGGCAGAGCAACTATCTGGGTCAAAGGAGGCGCTGGGTATTCAGGCTACGGTGCATCTGGCGACGGGCAACTTGGCAGCGGCAGCCGGGGCGAGCGATCGCCTGGTAGACCAAACGCTTAGCCCAATGGCCTTTACTCAGCAGGCGCTGGTGCGGGCGGCTCAGGGCAATGATGCAGGGGTGCTGGAGAGTTTTCAATACGCGCTGGAACTGGAGGAGGTAGGCGACCTCAGCAGTTCTGCCCGCACGCGCACGCTATTGGGGCGCTTTCATTACGAGCGGGGGCAGCTCGACCTGGCGCATGACCTCTATCAAGAGTCGCTGCGCATTTTACCCGGCTATCGGCCGGCCCTGCTCAACTTGGCTCAGCTAGAGTTGCGGCGGGGGCGCGATCGCTCCGCAGGCAAATACTACGCCCAAGTGCAAGCCTCCAGTGCCGCTACGCTTTATGAACCCTTGGTGCTGCGGGGACTGGCCCGGCTGAAGCAGCAGCAAAACCAGCTTGCGGCAGCCGAGGCATATTGGGCAACTGCGGAACTGCAACTGCGGCAAACACTGGCAGATTCGCAAGGGGATGCCGCCGCCTTTGGCTTTGGGCATCAGCGCGATTTGGCGCGGCTGCTGCTAGAGCGGGGTCGTGCTGAAGATCGGCCTGAGGCACTGGCGCTAATGGCGGCAGAAGTGCAGCGGCGGCGCGATGCGGAAACGCTAGACACCTACGCTTGGGCGCTGGCAGCCACAGGGCGCTGGCAAGAGGCCCAGCAGGCAGTGCAGGCGGCGATCGCCCTGGGTACGCGAGACGCAGGATTGTGCGATCGCGCGGCCAGCATTGAGGAGGCTTTGGGCAATTCGGCGCAGGCGGCAAACTATCGCCAGCAAGCGCTGGAAATCGACCCTCAGTTTGATCAAAGTGCCCGCAATGCCAGTGGATTGGGCGCAGGTTTGGGCAGCTAGCGATCGCCAGCGCTTAATAGCGCCCAATAGCGCCCAATGTTTTAGCGATTCGTGTTCGTGGCTCCTTTCCATTCCTTTGTTCTGCATGAATCCATGCGTAAATCCATGCGTAAACTGGGTCGATCTCTATTCTTAGCGGTGTGTTCTGGAGTGGGCACCGTGCTGCTGTGGCTGGGGCTAGCGGCTCCGGGGCAGGCGCACTGGGCTGACTTGGCTGTGGCGGAAGTGCGCGTGGCAGAGTCCTCCGTGGAAATGACGTTGACCTACCCCACAGGACTGACGGCCTTTGCCGATGGCGATCGCAACGGTCAACTGTCCTCACAGGAAGTGAGCGATCACTTGCCCGCGCTGCGTTCGTTTCTGAATCGCCAAATTCAGGTCTTAGACAGCGATCGCCGTCCGGGGACACTCACGCTAAAGTCGCTAGACGCGAGCGCGCCGATTCCCACCAGTGTCCGCACTGCGCCCACCAGCACCCACAGTACCCTGCGCCTTACCTTTGCCTGGCCAAGTCCCGTCCGGGGTTTGCAGATGCGCTACGGGCTGTTTCTGCCAGGTGTGCCCACGGCTAGCTGTCTGACCACAATTTTGCAAGACGGTCGGCTCCGGACTTTCCTGTTTACGCCAACTCAGCAAACCCTGGCGCTGGCATCGGGGCTGGGCGGCCTTGGCACCAGAGAACTGCTGCTGGCGATCGCCGGAGCCTTTGCCTGGGGAGCGGTTCACTCGATGTCGCCGGGGCATGGAAAGACGGTGGTGGGTGCCTACCTCGTGGGGGAACGCGCCACCCCAAAACATGCCGTTTTCCTGGCGCTGACGACGACGATTACTCACACTCTCGGCGTGTTTGCGCTGGGGCTGGTGACGCTGTTTGCCGCTCAATATGTGCTGCCAGAACAGCTTTATCCGTGGCTCAGCCTGATCTCAGGCGTGATGGTTGTCGTGATTGGAGTTGACCTACTGCGCAGTCGGCTCAGGCGCAAATCGGAGGATCATGCTCATGGATTAACTCATGCGGATGCCCATACTCATGCCCATGCAGATGCCCATACTCATGCCCATGCAGATGCCCATACTCATGCCCATGCAGATGCCCATGCGGATGCTCATACTCACATTGAGTCACGGAGCCATGCGCTATTGCATTCCATCTCCTCGCCTTCCCAGCCCTCAGATTTGCATCAAACCCATTCGCATCAAGCTCATCATGCAGTTCGTCTGAATTCGCATGAGCACGCTCATGATGACGCTCATTCACCTCTTTATTCCCACTCCCGTCAGAGTGCTCGCCAGCATTCTCATGATATTTCTCAGAGTCATACTCATGATTCAAAAGTCCATTCGCCTGGGCATTCACATGAGCATTTGCATAATCACTCGCACGGACATTCGCATGGGCATTCGCACCTGCCGCCAGGTGCCAGTGGTCAGCCTGTGACTTGGCGCAGTCTCATGGCGTTGGGCATTTCGGGTGGATTGGTGCCCTGTCCGGCGGCGCTGGTGCTGCTGCTGAGCGCGATCGCCCTGGGTAAGACGGGCTTTGGATTGCTGCTGGTGTTGGCGTTTAGCCTGGGGCTGGCGGGCGTGCTGACGGGACTGGGGCTGATGCTGGTGCAGGCAAAGCACTGGTTCAAGCGAGTCCCCGCGCCCCAGCGTCTAACGCGCACGCTGCCACTGGTTAGCGCGTTGGGCATCACGCTGCTGGGGGCGGGCATTTCGATCAAGGCGTTTATGCAGCTTTCTCTGTAGATTTTCAATTTCAAACTCTTTCAAACTCTGTCAATTTTGCGCTTTTCGGTTTCAAGCTTTTCGGTTTCAAGCTTTTCGGTTTCAAGCTTTTCGGTTTCAAGCTTTTCGGTTCAAGCTTTTCGGTTTCAAACTCTCTCGCAAATTCTGGGTAACCCTATGCTGAAATCCACCCTGTTGGCGCTGTCTGGTTCTGCTGTGGCGATCGCCGCCATCCCGCAAATCACCCACAGCAATCCCCTCGATAACCGCGATCTGTCATGCTATATGGAAACCAGCAGCGGGCAGGTGCTTAACCTCAGCCAGCTTTGTGGGGATGCGACCCGCCCCGCTGCCACACCGGCTGCATCTCCGGCGGCTGCGCCTGTGTCTGCACCGACCCGCTCACCCGCCCGTCCGCCGTCTTTGAACAACGGCGGCTTTTCCACTGGCAGCCCCGCAGCGAATCCCAATCTAGACCCATTTCTAAGTGGAGAACGGCTCTCGGAAAACGACATTGTGGAGGAGCCTTATTTTACGCCTGTGATTCCCATCTATGAAGCAGCCGCAAGTAATGGCAGCCGACTCAACGGCAACAGTGGTCAATGCGTTGTGCTGGATGCGCAAGGTCGGCGCTGTCCCTAAAAGCGCACAGCTCACACCTGCTCGCCAAAATCAGCCATCACGATTTGGGGACCAAAACCGTTAGCCCGCCGGGAATCGTTTCAATTTCGATGGGAGTAGTGCCGATGATTTCACCATCGAGCACTACTTTTTGGGGCGGGTTGGTGGTTACCTTCAGCCGAGAAACGCGCCCATGCACGACGTTTGGCTGTTGGGGTGTGCCGCCTGTAAGGGCAGTGCCAAAGATTTTCAGCATAGTAGCGATGCCCTGGAGCTTGTTTTGCACCGAAGCGATGGTGACATCTAGCAAGCTATCGTCAAACAGCACTTGCCCCGCGCCCTGGGCCAGCACAGAGGTAGGCGGGGCGGCGTTGGCAATGGTAATGGCGTGGGCTTGAAAGGGGTAAACCTGCCCGTTTGCTTCAATTTCAGCATCGAACAGGGGCTGTTGATCCATCGCTTCCCAGCCTGCCATCAGGTAGGCCAGCACGCCCCACTGATCCTTCAATTCGCGGCTCGACATTTCGACCGTTAGCGCTTCATAGCCGACCCCTGCCAGGAGAATCATCGGCAAGCCGTTGCAGCGAGCCACATCAACGGTGCGGGTGAAGCCTCCGGCGATCGCCTGACAGGCATTACGAATCGGCCAGACGGTGGGCAACCCCAGGGCGCTGGCAAAGGCGTTAGCAGTGCCTTTGGGAATCACGCCCAGCGGAATGCCCGTGCCAATCAGCGCCTTGGCCACCGCCGACACGGTGCCGTCGCCGCCAGCCGCGATAATCAGGTCGGGCTGACCGGCGATCGCCGCTTCAAGATAATCTGCGGGGTCTTCTAGCTCAGAGGTCGTATGCACATGCAGCGTCATATGGGGCGAGAGCAACTGCTGAATTAGGTTCAAGTCCTGCTCAGGATTGCCCCGTCCAGAGGCGGGGTTGAACACCAGATGTGCAACTGGAATATTTGTCCAGTGGAGAGCGATCGCCTCGGCGGTGGCCAGGTTTGTCGCCAGCGGCACATTGTGAACATTGCAAATCCGCAGCAGCGCCTGGATATCCGGCTCGTGCGGCTGGGCATACAGTGGGTCTACCAGAAAGATGACGCCTAGCACATTACCCGCGCAGATCTCGGCAGAGATTTGGGCATCTCCCCCCAGCGGCCCCGACAGCATTCGCTCAATGGTGAGGCTGGTTGCATCCTGAATCCGCTGACCCGTCGTGCCTGTAGCAATCAGCCGATGCCGACTCAGCATGGGCTGATGCTGCTGGGCAAACTGCACAATATCGTCTTTTTTGGAATCGTGAGCGATGAGGGCGATCGTGTTGGGCATTGAGGAGTGAGGGGTGACGGGGTGTTGGAGTGACGGGGTGTTGGGTAGAGGGGGAGAGGGAGAGAGGGAGGGACGGGGAAACAGCTTCCTGATTTAACCCCTAACCCCTAACCCCCAATCCCTTCTAGGGTACTTGCACAGGAATCAGTGCATTTTCGGGCAAGTGGGCGATGAAGCGCCCTTCGTCTGCCAGAAACACGACTACCCGCAGGCCCCAGTCGGGTTCTATGTCGCGCAGGTCGCCCCAGGGAATGGCGACCTCCAGGCAGGTATCGAGGGCAACCTGAGCAGAGGTGGGGCAACTGTGCCACTGGAGGTGATCGCTGGCTTCTTGCAACCAGCGATCGCCCGTCAGCAGGTTAATCCCCAGGTGGTGGTGGAAGAGGTAATTCATTGGCGCTTCGTCGGGCAGGTCGGCTAGGGGCGCGGGGCTATTGTGCATCGTGCGATCGGCATAGAACCACAGCAGATGAATCTCTGGCGGAATGTCTACGCCGATCCGCGTGCCGCTGGCAAAGTCCACCCGCAGATAAAAATTCATATGATCCACGCCATACCAGAGGCGCTGGACTTTGCTGCTGCGGTGCATGGTGCCGCGCGCGCCGCCCACCTCAATGCGGCCCGCCTTGTCCCAGTCTTGTTCGTCGGGGCGACCGTCGATCATGGGGCTGATGAAGCTGTCGGGGCCGTGGCTCTCGCGGCGGGCGTGGTCTTCGATGGGGCGACGCACATCCGGCGGCACTGGTTCATTCAGCGCCAGATAAAGCGCCGCCAAGTGTTCGCGGAACAACTGGTCAAACATGGCGTCCTGGTTGGACGAGTGCCCCTCGCCAAACCACCAAAACCAGTCCGATCCTTCGGCGGCGTAGAGCGCTTCCCAGGCTTCGGGGTTGGTTTCTTCGGTGGCTTCGGGATGGGCGGCGAGGACGGCGCGGGCCTGCGTCAGCAGATCCCAGGCGCGGTTTTTGGCGGGGTCGCCGATCCAGGTGGTGAAGTTGCCGTCTACCCAGGAGCCGCTGTGGAGCGTGTGGGCGGGCAGCGTTTCCGTTGCCGGATATTGGTCGAGAAACTCCGCCACGGTGACGAGTTCGATCTCGCTGTGGTCGCTGAGCTTTTGATAGAGCGCTTCCAGGAAGGGCTTGCCGTCCAGCGGGTAATATTCCCAGCAGTTTTCGCCATCGAGGGCAATGGTGACCAGCCAGGGCTGTTCTAGCGTGGTTGTGCCTTCAGACTGATGAGACTTGAGCGTGTGGGCGATCGCCTCCAGGTGCCCCACCAGGTCATTCGCGCCCTCCACCGGGTCCATCACGCCGTAGGTAAAGCCGATCAGATCCGACAGGCGGTGATCGCGGAAGACGATGGACAGGTCGCCATTGGGCGTTTCCAGCCGATAGGGACGATAGAGCTTTTCCGGTTCCATCACGTTGCCGTGGCTGTCGCGATGGAAGAAGTGCTTGATCGTCCAGCCCAGCACCGCCTCATCCGACACTAGCCATTCAAACTCCTGCGCGGCGATATCCGGCAGCACAGCGGGACTGACCGACTGTTCCGACGGCCACAGCCCGCGCGGCTTGCAGCCAAACCGCTCCCAATACATCTGCTTGGCCCGCATCAGGTGGCGGGGAATGTCCTCCTCCCACTGAAAGCGGAAGTTGGGCAACTCCATCTCCGGCACGGCCACCCGCCCCGCGTTGGTATCGGCCAGCAGCGGCAAAATCGGGTGCGTGTAGGGCGTGGTGATGATTTCGAGCTGCCCCGTTTCCTGCATCTTGCGGTGGTGCGGAATGATGTGGCTGAGGATTTCCTGCTGCTTGGAATAGATCCGCTGGCGATCGCTCAACGTAAACCCACGTCCCTGTTCCAGCCATTGGGCAACGTCCGGATCACCCCAAAATAATGGGTCAATCCAGGCCAGATTGTGCCACGCCAGCAGATCGCTATAGTCCTGGGGGTGCCAGTGCTGCAAGCACCACTCGCGCCCCTGCTCCTGCCGCTGATAATACAGCTCGGCATAGCGCGGATGCGGGTCGATCAGCGTGCGGTGATTGCCGTCAAAGAAGTGCTCAACAATGAATTGTTTTTGCTCATGATCCAGCGTGTCTTCGGAAGACAGCGCCAGGGTGAGGTATGGGTCAAACGCCGTCCCCGCCACATAGTCTTCGATCTGCATCATCAGCGAGGGCACCAGGTTCACTGTTTGGTGCAGCTTGGGAAATTGCTCCAAAATCAGGATCAAGTCCAGGTAGTCTTTGGTGCCATGCAGGCGCACCCAGGGCAGGCGATATTGTCCGGCGGTGCGGCTTTTGTAAAGCGGCTGATGCTGATGCCAGATGAAGGCGACGTGGAGGGGGTAAGGCATAAAACGTTCAGTGGCGTGGGAGGTGGGAAGGG
>RFIF01000165.1 GCA_003695655.1 Cyanobacteria bacterium J069 | reverse complement strand
GACAGGCTGAAGCCTTTGCTGAATCAAGCTTTACGGCTGGATGTCTGTCCTAGCCATTCAGCGTAGTGTTGTCCAACCGAGTTCACCTTACGCTCCAGCGCCGATCACTTCGCTAACGGGATCTGGGCTGCTGGGTGTGGCCTGCACCCGCTGCGCCTGAATCGCGGTGATGGCAACGGTATTCACAATATCGGGTACGGTGCAGCCCCGGCTGAGGTCGTTGACGGGTTTTCGTAAACCCTGGAGAACGGGGCCGATCGCCACTGCATTGGCGGATCGCTGGACGGCTTTATACGTATTATTGCCCGTGTTCAGGTCGGGGAAGATGAACACGGTGGCGCGGCCTGCCACTTTGCTGTCGGGCAGCTTGGTTTTGGCGACGCTGGCATCCACCGCCGCGTCGTATTGAATCGGTCCTTCGATTTGCAAATCGGGGCGCTGGGTCTGGGCAATGCGGACGGCTTCGCGCACCTTGTCCACGTCTTCGCCCTTGCCAGAGTCGCCTGTGGAATAAGACAGCATCGCCACCAGCGGCTCAATGCCAAACAGGGCGGCAGTTTCCGCCGAACTAATGGCGATGTCAGCCAACTGCTGCGGGTTCGGGTTCGGGTTGACCGCACAGTCGCCGTAGACCAGCACCCGATCTTCCAGACACATCAGAAACACGCTGGAGACGATCGAGCAGCCGGGCTGCGTGCGGATAAACTCCAGCGCTGGGCGAATCGTGTGGGCGGTGGTGTGCAGTGCGCCCGACACCATGCCGTCCGCCAGGCCCTTGTAGACCATCATCGTGCCAAAGTAGCTGACATCGCGCATCATGTCGTGGGCAAATTCCAGCGTGATGCCCTTGTGCTGGCGCAGCTCGTAGTAGGTCTGGGCGAAATCCTCCTGCCAGTCGGATTCGAGCGGGTCGATCACAGTCACGCCGTCGAGCTGGAGTCCCAGGGTGGCGATCGCCTCCTGAATTTGCCCCCGGTTGCCCAGCAGCGTCACGTCCACCACGTTGC
The DNA here is from genome assembly GCA_003695655.1 of Cyanobacteria bacterium J069. Taxonomy (GTDB): domain Bacteria; phylum Cyanobacteriota; class Cyanobacteriia; order Elainellales; family Elainellaceae; genus Thermoleptolyngbya. Next base: position 14,851 of record RFIF01000165.1, on the reverse strand, counting down.
GTTGCAGCAAAATTTCAGTGGCCCGCAAAATCCGCTCGTCTGCCCCTTCTGGCAGCACGACCCGCTGACGCACGACCTTCGCCTGCTGAATCAGCTCATATTCAAACATCAGCGGTGTCATGCGGGTCGAACGGGCGACCTCGATGCGGGCTTTCAGCCTGGACAAATCCACCGACGACTCAAACAGACCGAGGGCAATGGCGATTTTGCGCTCGTTGGCAGCATTAAGCTGGGGCCGCACCTGGCTGGCGCGGGTAGCGGTTTCGTAGGTATCGGTGGCGACGGCGAAGATAGGCAGGGGCGATCGCCGAAAACTTTCCAACAGCGTCTGCACCGACGGAGCCAACTCCAGCCCGCCCGTCAGCGCAATGCCCGCAATCTTGGGATAGTCTTCAGCAAACATCGTCGTCAGGCAGCCCAGCACAATATCAGCGCGATCGCCTGGCGTAATCACCAGCGCCCCCTCCTGCACATGGCTCAGAAAATTGGGCAACTGCATCGCCGCCACCTTATAGCTCAGCACGTCGCGGTTGAGCCGGCTGTCGTCGCCCATCACTAGCACCCCGCCCAATCGGTGCATCACTTCAGCGACGGTAGGCTTGGTAATACGCGGCTCCTCTGGCAGCAGAAACACGGGATCATCCATCTGCCAGGCGGACTGGAGGCGATCGCCCAGTTCGTCTCGCAGCTCTGGCGCAATCCGGTTGATAAACGTGGCGGCGATCGCGCAGCCGTAGTTCAAAAACGCCTCCCGCTCGGTTCGCACGGCGCTGATCAATTCCTCAAGGGATTTGCCCTCGCCGCTGGACACTAGGGCGATCGGCGCAGACAGCAAATTTGCTACCTGCGCGTCAAAATCATCCACAAAGGCAGAGTCGATTTCCGTCGCGTCCACCCCTTCACACACCACAAAATCGCAGTGCGCCTCCAGCGCCTTATAGGCCGCCACCACCCGCTTCAGCAGCTCATCCGTGCGCCCCGCCGCTAGCAACTGTTGCGCCTCTTCATGGGTCAGCGCATACTGCGCCTCGTAGGATGCCTGGATATCGTAGCGACTTCGCACCAGCTCAATGTCGTTGTCGTGAGCGTCCCCCGCATGAATCACCGGCCGAAAAAATCCCAGCCGCTCCACCCGCTGCGACAGCAGTTCCATCAGCCCCAGCAGGACGAGCGACTTGCCGTTACCCGCCTCAATGGCAGCAATGTAGAGATTTTTGAGCATAAGCGTTTCAGGCAAGGGCGATCGCTCCCTGCATTAGCCAACACGCAGTCCAGCACCTACAGTCCAGCACCTAAAGTCCAGCGCCTACAGTCCAGCACCTACAGACTCGGCGAAATATTCAGAGCTATGCCAGCGTCAATGACATCACAGGCAATTGCCCCCATTCTACGCAGGCACTTCCCCAGGATTTAGTCATCCTGAACACGACTGGGCCAACGTCATATCCCCAAATTGCACCCCGCCACCACCTGGCACCCTACCACCACCTGGCAAGCTCAGGAGAACTGAATTCTCAAGCAGAACCTTTTGACAAGAGAAATAAAGTGGGCTTAAAGAAATAGCCAGACTATTTGAAGAAATTGACTTTAAAGGGCACTGAATTTACTACCTTGGATAACTACTTGGCTCTGTGATCCAACGTAAATTCCGAGTTGTTTTTTCTTCGACTTTATAAGAGCTTTATTGGAATTTCAGAAAACTGCGGAAGCACTGTTAAGACGCGATAAAGATAGGCTTTTTCACTAGCGTAATTGCTCCGAGCCAATGAATCATGAGGATATTCAAAAATGTCACGCAGGTTTCCGGATAGTTCTAGCGGCGGCTGACTTAAGTGAGCCAAACCAGAGTCTAAGCCAGCCAAATCAAATTCAACGCCAATGTCCTAGCAGCGTTCTGGCGGATAAAGGAGTTACAGCTTTAAAAGTCGCAGCTTCACATGAAATGTCGAAGCTTCTGCAAGGCAGACGCTCCATCAAGAGGAGCAGCTTTACGCTCAATGGGTGCCAGGGGTGGGTCGAATTCTAAACAGAATCTTGGTCTTTGTAGAAGGTGCTTTATGTCTTTAGTCTCTCAAGATTATTCCGAGGAAATAGACTTCCAAAAGTATTGGAATGTGCTCAAGCGGCGTTGGCTACCAGCGACCTCAGTATTCTTGACGCTCACTTTGCTGTCTGCGGCCGTTGCCATCAGGCAAAAGTCCTCCTACCAGGCCGAGACTCTGCTTCAGGTAAGGTCAAGCGGGGCAGCAAAACTCACAGGCGTGGGCGAAGGGCTAGGAGAGCTGGAAAAGCTGACTTTGCAGAGCAACCCGGTGGACAGCCAGGCGCAGATTATTCAATCTGCCCCCATTGTCTCTGAGGTGATTAGATCCCTTGACCTGCGCGATGAAAAAGGGGAACCAGTCCTCGTCAAGGATTTTCTTAGCAAGCTAAAAGCAAACTCTATCCCTGCAACCGATCTGCTGCGGGTCACTTATGCCTCTGAAGACCCAGAGGAAACCGCAGCCGTAATCAATCGCTTAGTCGATATCTACACTAAAAACAACGTCTTGGTGAACCGTGCCGAGGCTGCTGCCGCTCGCGACTTTATTGCCAAGGAACTGCCTAAGACCGAAGCTGCGGTGAAAGCGGCTGACTCGGACTTACGCCGCTTCAAAGAAGCGAATGGCGTTGTGCTGCTGGAAAGCGAGGCCCAAGAAGCCGTCAACATTATTTCCAAGCTCGAAGATCAGGTGACTCAGGCGCGAGCAGAACTGTCCGACACCTCCGCCCGCCTGTCCCAATTGCAGGGGCGCGTGGGCGCTGATCCACGTCGGGCAACCGTTATTGCAGCGCTGAGCCAATCTCCAGGTGTACAAGAAGCGCTAACCCAGTTGCAGCTTGCTCAGCAGGAGTTAGCCGTTGAGCGAACCCGCTACACCGAAGACCACCCGGCGATCGCCAATCTCCAGCGCCGTGTCCGCTCCCTGGAGGATATGCTGCAAAGCCGAGCCGTAAGTGTAGCTAAGTCGGATTGGTCAAGCATTCGCAACGATCTTCAGGCAGGGGCCCTCCAGCAAGACCTCATCGGCGAACTCGTCAGACTGGAAGTGCAGCGCCAGGGGATTGTCCTCAGACTCAACACACTTTCAGAGGCCAGCAATGCCTATCGCCAACGCGCCAGCGCACTGCCCCGCCTAGAGCAACAGCAGCGCGAGTTAGAGCGCCGCCTCAATGCCGCCCAGACTACCTATGAGGCGCTCCTGCTTCGCCTCCAAGAGATCCAGGTTGCGGAAAACCAGAACATCGGCAACGTTCGAGTGGTTTCGCCAGCAATCGTTCCTGATGACCCCCTCCCCTCTCAGAAAAAGCTCTTCCTGATCGCTGGTTCGCTCGCAGGAATGCTGCTGGGTGTGGCAACAGCCTTCGGTCTGGATCTGTTCGATCGCTCCATTAAGACGGTCAAAGAGGCCAAGGAAGCCCTGGGCTACACGCTGCTGGGCGTCGTACCAGCCTTTTCCCGAAACGCCAAGAGCAATGTACCGTTGGGTGCGTTGGACTATCCGGCTCCTCGGGTTGTGGTGCGAGACATGCCCCAGTCGCCCATTGCTGCGTCCTATCAGATGCTGCAAGCAAATCTCAAATTCTTGAGTTCCGACAAGGCGGTGCGCTCGTTCGTGATTACTAGCTCAGTTGCCCAGGAAGGCAAGTCGGAAATTGCCGCAAACCTGGCTGCAACCATGGCTCAGCTAGGCCGGAAAGTGTTGCTGGTGGATGCCGATTTGCGCCGCCCCGCCCAGCACCATACCTGGAATCTAGTCAATGCTGCGGGCTTAACCAACCTGCTCATTGATCAGGTTTCAAGTGAATCTGTGATTCAGGAAGTGATGCCCGGTTTACATGTGCTGCCGAGCGGTGTGGTTCCGCCAAATCCCGTTGCCTTGCTCGATTCCAAGCGCATGGCATCCCTAGTAGAGGACTTCTTGAAAGAATACGACTTCGTCCTCTTTGATACGCCTCCCCTTGCTGGAATTGCTGATGCCGCTGTGCTCGGAAAAATGACGGACGGCATGGTGCTGGTTGTCCGCCCTGGCGTGGTGGATTCATCTCGTGCGCTCGCCGCCAGGGAATTTTTGAAGCAGTCTGGTCAACAGGTACTGGGCATGGTGCTGAACTGTGTGGATGTTCGCAATGAGCCTGACAGCTACTTTTACTATGCGGGCAATCAGTACCGCTTTAGCGCCCCCTCTGCGGCTGAAGTCCCTCAGCTTGCTGAATCTCTAAGTTCTGAGAAGCGCTAACGGTTTCTACAGAGCATCTATCTCGACTCTCGGATTTGCAATGAATGTTCGCCATGAATATTGACCATCGTTCGGGATAGATGCTCTAACAGAAACGCCTCCGCTCAAGTGATTCGGCAAGTGGTTTGATGTTCGGATTTAAGTAACAGTCAGGAGTGATTGAAGCCATGCGATACCACATCGTACTTAATGGAACGCGCTGGGCCCAAAGAAACCAAGAGGCTGAGCTTGGCAAGCGCCCGAGAGATTACATTGCATTGCTTCAAAAGCAGCTTGATGCCCAAATTCATATTCCCGATATTTCAGCAAATATCGTAGATAAAGTGCGAGCCAAATTATGGGCAGGGCGTCCTGAAAACTGGGCCTTATCTAGAAAGCTGTCAGAACAACTGACCGAACAGGATGTCGTCTTCTGCAATGTAGAAGATTCCTCCATGTCTTTTGCCGCCTATTGTGTAGACAAGAAACGACGCCCCAAGCTAGTATCGCTATTTCAAAACTTTAATCATCTCAGAAATCTAACAACCGCTAAGCTGCTGAGAATTGCTCAGTCTACGGATCTATTTATAGTTGGTTCTAGACTGCAACAAGAGCTAGTCTGCAAACACCTTAACTTGCCCCGAGAACGGGTTCTCTATTTGCCTCAGTTTGTGGACATGGACTTCTTTACCCCCGGATTGCCCACGTCAGAAAAGCGTCGCCCTATTATCGCTAGCGTTGGACTAGAAAATCGAGACTATCGATCGATCGCCGAAGCAACTCAAGACTTGGATCTTGATGTCAAAATTTGCGACACTTCTCGATTTGCAAAGCGCCTCACAAAGTCTTTTCCAGATGTTCTGCCTGCCAACATGGACTGTCGGTATTACGAGATGGATGAGTTAATCCAGCTCTATCGTGATGCAGACATTTTCATCATGAGCGTTTTTGAAAGTGACTATCATGCAGGCTCTACATCGCTTGTCGAAGCTATGGCCTGCAAGCGTCCTATCATTGCAACTGCATCTAAAGGCCTATCGTCTTACCTTGATCCAGACGCAATTCTTACGGTGAAACCTGGAGATGCAGAAGGATTAAAGCAGGCTGTTTCCTATCTGCTGAATAATCCGGATGAAGCTAGAAGGCGGGCAGAACGGGCTTATCAAATTGCTCAGGAACATCATTCTGTTGATGTGTTTGCAAATACGATTGCAAGTCATATGAGAAGTTTTGGTCAGGGCGATCGCCTCGAAGAGCAAGACCTGAAGAAGCTTTCCAGACAGCCTGCTAATCCAGTCTAGGCTCTGAAACAATTTCGAGCTTATCAATCACCGTTTCGAGGGTAAGCGCGCGAAACTTATTTATTGCCAGACAAAGCTAGCTTCTAGCTAAACAAGCACACAATCAGGCTGAAAATTCTACTGGAGCACAACTAAACAAACATGAAACATAAGCGTAAGCTACTCAGCAACTCTGCCTCCATGCTTGTGAATCGTGTTGTTCAAAGCGTGGCTACATTTGTGCTGTCGGCGGCGATCGCCCGCATCTTAGGAGCCGATGAACTAGGGAGATATCTACTAGCCTTCAGCTATTACTACATTTTTGTAGGCATCGCTTCCCACGGGCTAAAGAATCTAATGATCAGAATGATTGCGCAGGGGGCAGAATCTACCAAAGACGAGTCTTTTTATCTGCTGAATTGCACAGTTCTCCAGCTTCTAATTAGTGTTTTGGGATACGGGGTCTTGCTGGCTGTAGTCACCCTTCTCCCCTATGAACTCGAAACCAAGCTAGTTTGCTACGTGATTGGCGCTGCCGTCATTCCCTTTTCCCTTTCCAATATGACTGAAGCTTTCTTTCAGTCTCAAGAAAGGATGCACCTGATTGCTGCCTCCAATGTGCCAGTTTATATTGCTCGGATTGTGATGATGATTGTTGCCATGCAGCAGGGGTATGGCATACAATCCGTTGCTCTATTATTTGTAGCATCAGAAACATTGATCTTTCTAATTCAATGGCTATTGCTCACGCGAAGCATGAAGATTGAATGGAAGTTTGACACTAGCTTTATGGTTAACAACTTTAAAGCCGCTGCTAGCTTTTTTGCAATCGACAGCTTAGGGATCATTAGCGCAAAACTGGAATTTCTGATATTGTCCCTTGCCGGAAGTGAGCTGCTGATCGGATTTTATGGCGGTGTCATTCAGCTAATGCAACCCTTTGTGATTGTTTCCGATAGCCTCATGCAAGCAGTCTATCCAGGGTTAGTCAAGTCTGTTGAATCTGGTACTGAAAAGCAGCGAAAAATCACTCAAGGTGTGATTGGAATGCTGCTTTCCATTTCACTGCCGACCTGCATTGGCTTCTTCTTTTTTGGGGGGGATTTACTGCAATTTGTCTATGGTGATAAACGATTTCAAGAGGCTGCCATCATCCTGGCGTTTTACTCATTCTCAAGAGTTCTAGCATCCTTCAATCGTCCACTTGGGTTTTTGTTAATGGCGAACGGGTTGGAACGTATCAACATGCGCGAGGGATCAGTCACAATGGTTTTAAAGACGGTATTAGGATTTTTCCTAGTGCCTGCCTATCAAATGTCTGGTGCGGTATCCGTAGCTTTGCTAGTCTCCGCATCAACGTTTCTACAGTTTTTATATGCTACTCGCCACCGTCTTTTTCAGCTTAACTTCCTTGAGGTTTTCTATTACCCCTCAATTACTTGCGCCTTGATGCTTCCTATTTTTTGGGGGCTTCAAAAGCTCAATCCAGGCTTCTTAGCAGTATTAACAGTCTCAACGCTAACGTATCTAATCGTGGTTAGTCTCCTGGGCATCTATGCTCTAGGAGGCCCGACGTATGTTTGGTCTAAGGTTGCTCGCCGAGGCGTTAGCTAAGCATTCCAGAATCGGATCGGGTCTTGCTGGGTAGATAAATTTCTCAGGTAGTCAGTAGACCCGGTCTTATCTATGTTCCCAACTTCAACACTTGAGCTTCAAAGTCTAATTCGTTCCTGAAAAATCCTTGATGGAGGAAGGAAAACGTGAGAAATTTGGGTCGCTCTTTCGAGATACTCTTCACTATAGGGTATCTAATACTTTACTCCGGCGGCGTGTTGGCCTTGTTCCTTTCAGGCGGCTATAGCGAAGGAGATACTGGTTCGCTGAGAGATGTAGATTTTGCTTTAATTCGACAACTACTGCTGCTCAATTATGCGATTTCATTTCTTTTGCTTCTGCGCCGATGGCAGTATGTTTTGCAGTGCTTAATTAGAGCACCTTTCATCCCGATTATTGTTAGTCTGGTGATGTGTTCTATCCTATGGTCTTCTCAAGCAGATATTACTCAGACCAGGGCCATCTCACTACTGGGTACAACGATATTTGGGATCTATTTTGGAACTCGATTTAGTATCAAAGAGCAGCTTAATATTCTCGCCACTACATTTGGAATCATTCTATTTTTGAGCTTAGTATTTGCGATCGCCCTGCCTGGCTATGGCAGAATGGGCGGTATTCATGCTGGGGCCTGGCGCGGCATTTATGTTCACAAGAATCCGTTCGGCCAGATGATGACTCTAAGTTCTATCATTTTTCTATCATTATTAACTAGAAAAGAGAAAGGTTCCTGGAAGTATCTGTTAGGGCTGGCTATTTCTGCCCTGATGATTGCTCTTTCTGCATCCAGTTCATCCCTGGTTAATCTTGTCACCTTAACCCTAATTTTTGTGGTTTTGAAGGTAACGCTGTGGCCAGATCGAGTGATGATTCCCGTTATTTTTTCACTCAGCGCATTGGGCTGCGTCGCTTCATTATTTGTAGTGGATGCGTTAGAGATGGTGGCTGGAGTCTTCGGAAAAGATTTGACTCTTACAGGCAGAACAGACATCTGGCCAATCGTGATCCGGCAGGGACTCCAACGACCCATCCTGGGATATGGATATAGCGGCTTTTGGGGAGACTGGGATAGTCCTGGCGCAGCTGTGTGGAAAGAGCATGGCTGGTTGGCCCCAAATGCCCATAGCGGATTTATTGACCTTTGGATTCAGCTTGGTTTTGTCGGTGCAGCTATTTTTCTAGTGGGATTTTTGCTAGTTCTATTTCGAGGCTTCCATCTGTCGAGAAGGATTCATCCATCTGCATATACATGGATCATTATTTATCTGATTTTTACATGCTTGATTAACTCTACAGAATCTTCGTTGATGAACAACAACAGCCTGAATTGGATTCTGCTTACATCGATTAGTATTTCTGTCATGTCTTATAGAGATGCTCCGACACAAGTTGAGGCTATTCAGAGCGATTCTGAGCTGAGGTTAGATGCTCTGCATCAAGCAGCAGATTAGTCCTTTGATCTTTTTTGGGGGAATCTTCGTGAAGGTTTTAATGCTGGGTGAAGGGCTTAACCGAAAAGGCGGTATCGTTTCAGTTCAACAGTTAATTCTGGAACAGGCCGACTCTACTGTAGAGATTGAGCATATTGCAACTTTGATAGATGGCTCTCCCTTGCAAAAGATTCAGGCTTTTCTAGGCGCGCTTTTGGAGCTATCTAGTCGGCTGCTGCGGCAGGATGTTAGTCTTGTTCACATTCATGTTTCTGAGAGAGGCAGCGCGTTTCGCCAGGCAATTACAGTGTTGATCTCGAAGATATTCAAGAAGCCTGTTGCCCTTCATACGCATGGTTCAGAGTTTCACGAATTCTACACGAAGCTGCCAGGCTGGATGCAGTCAAGCCTGAGCTGGATTTATCGCAAATGCGATCGCTTTATTGTCCTCTCTGAAAGCTGGAAAGACTTCTATGTTCAGGCGCTGGGGCTACAGCCAGAAAGAGTAGTCGTGCTGCCTAATGCTGTCAAGATTCCTGAACAGGTTCCGCAGCGAATCGGCGCTGAAAATAACAATATTCTCTTTGTTTTTTTTGGGCGGATTGGGCAGCGAAAAGGGGCATTTGATCTTGTGCGATCGCTCTCATTGCTGCCTCTGGAATGCCGTTCTCGCTTGAGATTGGTCATGGCGGGCGATGGTGAAGTGGCTCAACTCAGACGCTTAGTGTCTGAACTCCAGCTAGAGGAGATCGTCTCGGTGAAAGATTGGGTCAGCCCGGAACAGCGGGAAGACCTCTCTCGGCGCGCCAGCGTTTTCCTTTTGCCTTCTTATAACGAAGGGCTGCCGATGGCATTGTTGGAAGCTATGAGCTGGGGCTTAGCCGTTGTTACCACCCCAGTAGGTGGGATTCCGGGCTTGATTCAGCATAAGGAGAACGGACTTTTGGTAGAACCAGGAGACATTTATCAACTGGCAGATGCCATCAAGCTGCTTGTTGAAAATGACAAGGTTAGAGCCGATTTGGGCCATGCTGCCCGTGAAAGTGTGCTACCCTTTGGCTCTCAAAAATATTGGGCATCCTTAACCCAAGTTTATGCTTCTACGCTGGGCAGGAGATAGTCACTATGGTCGTTGGCACTGCATTGTTTGAAGAGATTCGGATACTCGGCGTCAAGTTTCACAAAGTCACCGTCTGCGACTTGTTAAGCTCCATTGTTCAATATGCAAAGCAAAACAAGAAGACTGTGATTGGTAATGTGAATACGCGCGGCATGAACTTTGCCTATGATCTGCCCTGGTATCGAAAGTTTATTAATGATTCCGAGCTGGTTTTTTGCGATGGATTTGGGGTTCTTCTGGCGGCAAAACTGCTTGGCTATTCCTTAAATAATACCCATCGGATGACCTGCCCAGATTATATCGAGAGCCTCACGCTACTCTGCGAACAGCATAATCTGTCTCTGTATTTACTGGCAGGAAAACCGGGTGTAGTAGATAAGGCTATGGCGCAGATGAAGGCGATCGCCCCGAACATTCGGGTAGCCGGACATCATGGACATTTCAAAAAATCTGGCCCAGAAAACGACGCAGTTATTGAAGATATCAATCGGTTTCAGCCCGATGTTTTCTATGTTGGTTTTGGGATGCCGCTCCAGGAAAGGTGGATTGTCGATAACTTCGAGCGGATTGATGCCAAAGTCTTTTTGCCGCTGGGAGCCTGTCTGGACTTTTATACGGGCACAGTCTATCGAGGGCCACAGTGGATGACCGACCGGGGTCTGGAATGGCTCTCTCGGCTGCTGGTTGAGCCGGGGCGTCTGTGGAGACGATACATCGTCGGCAATCCGCTATTTTTCTATCGCGTGTTCAAGCAGACGCTCCAGAAACGGTTGAAAGCTCTGGGCATGTAGCGATCGCTAAATGGCAGGCTTGGCGAGCAGATTCTCGAAGGCTTCAACGATTCCCAACTGCTTTCGTCTGTGCGCCTCTGCCGCTCTGGAATTACAGCCTGCTTTGGTGTCAAAAGTCATCACGGGAGATTCATCTATGCTCAGCCGTCGCAGACTGTTTCATGTGGGACTGGGAGCCGCCGTTGCCAGTTGCGCATCTCTGGAAAAGCAGAGCTTTGGTGCTGGCGATCGCCTCCAGAATCCTCATCCTTCACTAACCGCCTCTGCGACCGCAGGGTTTACCTCTCTGGCGCAAGTTGCAGCCCGCAAGAATATTCTTTACGGCGCGGCTTCTGACTATGCCATGCTGTCGTCTGATGCAGCCTTTGCAGCAGAATATCTGGAAAACTGCGCCGCGCTAGTTCCAGAAAATGGACTCAAGTGGCGTGCCCTGCGCCCGTCGCCCGAACAGTTTGACTTTACAAAATCAGACTGGCTGTTCAACTTTGCCGAGACTCACAATCTGGCCATGAGAGGGCACGCGCTCGTCTGGCATCTCTCGATGCCGGGATGGTTCAAGGAAACCGTCAATCGACGCAATGCAGAGTCGTCTTTAGTGCGGCATATCGAGGCGGTGGCAGGGCGCTACGCGGGCAAGGTGCATTCCTGGGATGTGGTTAATGAAGCGATTGAGATTCCAGACGGTCGCTCGGATGGTCTGCGGAATACCCCCTGGCTAGAGTTTTTGGGAGAGGACTATATTGACCTGTCATTTCGCGTGGCGGAGCAGGCTGATCCAACGGCACTGCGAGTCTACAACGACTATGGGCTGCAATATGACACGACTAGCCACAACGCGAAGCGCGGCGCGGCGCTCAATCTGCTGGAACGGATGCAGGCAAAAGGAACACCCATCCAAGCGTTTGGCATTCAGTCGCATTTGCGGGCCAGCGAGACTCGGTTTAATGCAGAAAAGCTGCGGCGGTTTCTGCGAGACATTGCCAGCATGGGGCTGAAAATTTTAATCACAGAACTGGATGTGAGCGACCAGGGACTGCCTGCTGATCTGGAAGACCGCGATCGCCGAGTCGCCGATGCCTATCGAGCATACCTGGACGTGGTGCTAGATGAGCCGGCTGTGATCGCAGTCCTAACCTGGGGTTTGAGCGATCGCTATACCTGGCTGGCGGAGTTCAAGCCGCGTGAAGACGGGCTGCCCGTGCGCCCTCTACCGCTGGACGAAAACCTGGAGCGTAAGCTGGCCTGGGGGGCGATCGCCCAAGCATTTGACCAAGCGCCCGCTCGTTGAGCCGCTTGGCCCACAGCCAAGACTTTCAGCCAACTCAGCCGACGAGTCTACTTGTGGCGAATGTACTCATACACGCCCATGTAGGCTTCGCCGGGGTCTTTCCAGGAGTAATCATAGGCCATGCCTTGCAGCACCAGCTTTTCAAACTCTTCAGGATAGTAGCGCCACAGCCCGATCGCCCGATCCATCGCCGACTCTAGCGCCTGGAAATCGGTGTGCTGAAAGACGTAGCCGTTGCGCTTTTCGGGGGGATGGTTTTCGTCGTAGTCGCGGTCAAACACAGTGTTCACCAGCCCGCCTACGCCTCGCACGATCGGCACGGTGCCATATTTCAGCCCGATCATTTGGGTCAAGCCGCAGGGTTCAAAATTGCTGGGTACGACGATCATATCTGCGCCCGCATAGATCAGGTGCGACAGTTCTTCATTGAACCCCAACTCTAAATGCACATCGGGGTTGCTATAGAGAAAGTTCTTTTCATGCCAGAACCAGTCATTGATGCCGCGCTCAGTCGCAGAACCCAGCAAGACAAACTGTGCGCCCCGCAGCAACGCATGGTAGATCGCATGATGCACCAGGTGTACGCCTTTTTGTTCATCCAGGCGGCCGATGTAGCAAATCAGCGGCTTCTCCGGATCATGGCGAAGATGGAGGCGATCGCACAATGCCTTCTTGTTCTTAGCCTTGTTTTCTAGCGTCGCTGCCGCAAATTTCGTAGGAATATATTGATCAATTTCTGGATTCCAAATGTCGTAATCGACACCGTTCAAAATACCTGTAAATTTATAGCTGTGTGTATGCAGCGTGTGACCTAAACCATAGCCCTCACTGCCATAGTGGGCTTCCCAGGCGTGGTGCGGCGAAACCGTATTGACGTGGTTCGCATAGACAATTCCTCCCTTCATATAGTTGATCACAAAAGGATTGAAATTATCTTGCAAGCGATCATATTCAAAATAATAGTTTTCGTTATTTAAGCCCGTTGCCCAGAGCGTTTCTACGCCGCCAATGCCCTGGTGTTTAAAGTTATGAATCGTAAACAGCACGCGCTGATTGGCCATGCCGTGCCACTGATAAATTTCAAACAGTAGCACCGGCACCAGACCCGTTTGCCAGTCATGGCAATGAATCACATCCGGACGCTTGTTAGCCCGCAGCAAGAACTCTAGCGCCGCTTTACTAAAGAAAGCAAACCGCATGTTGTCGTCGGATGCGCCGTAGTAAATGCCCCGGTTGAAAAAGTTATCTTGCGACTTGGGCTGAATGAAGAAGCACAGACGACCATGCACCCAGCCGCAAAACACATCGCACAAGATCGCCCCGTCATACCAGGGCACCGACAGATCTCGATAGGCTTCGTGCAAGCCCCAGATGTGGTCATAGCGCATGCAGTCATACATGGGCAGGATGATCTCGACCGTGTTGCCGCGAATCTCTAGCTCGCGGCTCAGTCCATAGACCACATCGCCCAGCCCTCCAGCTTTGATCACCGGCGCACACTCAGAGGCGATTTGCACTATATACATGAACGGCTCCTTGCTGAAGGGAAATGGGCGGACTCAGAAGATCTTTTCAAGCAATGCTTCATGGCACAAAGCTGCTTCCTAAAAGAGGCTTCCTGGAAAACGCTTTCTAAAGATGCTTCACAAAAGTATAAAACCACATTTTGGGGGACTCATGCACAGTCCTGGGCGATCGCTCTAGCAATATCTCTCTTTGGCAAGACCCGTAGCAAGACCCGTAGCAAGACCTGTAGCATAAACTGCGGCATCATCCCAATCTTCAGCACCGCAGACTGAGGCGGAACAGGGGTTGGGCTGAAAAATCTTTGCAAAAATTAACTCAATTCTCGGCTAAGCACTGAGCGACGCAGACAGGCTGAGCGCTACTAGCAGTAAACCAAACAGGTCAGATTGAGGATGGGGCGCGGTGCGGCGGGGCACTCGAGGGCAGGCGGCCCGCTCTAGATCTTGCTCGGCAGCATGGGCCAGCTCAGTGGCGACTCGCGCTGCATAGGGACGAATAAACGACCAAAGCAACGGCGACAGCCAGCCTTTGAGCGTTACCGAGTAAGACACTCGCGTACCACAGAGCGTAGACTCGACGCGATAGGTAACACGCTCCTCAATCCCCGGTAGGGCCAAGATGCGGACGCTAAGCAGTTCATGGGGCGACACGCGCTCCACAAAAATCCGAATAGGAATCGGCAAAAACAGCCGAGAAACCGCCTGGTAAATCAATCCCGGCTTTGGGATGAGTCCTTTGGGGACGTTGGTGCGGGCAATCAGCGGGTGCCAGGAAACGTCGGCCAGGTTGATAACCCGCTGCCAAAGGGCATCGACCGAAGCAGAGCTAATGGCTTGATAGGTCTCCACAAGGGGCTGCATCCATTCCCCCGCACCACGGCGTGAGCACCTACCCCAAAAATGCAACATGTCCTAACCTCTCCCCGCACACCGGGTCATTAACTAAACGGTTGACCGTTTTTGGCAACCCATTTCCTAACAATCTACGAGTTAGCAATGGGTTTCGATTTTATTTGCGGTTTTTAGTTTTATATCGGGACTTGCCCGTGACTTTACTGAGTCCAGATCCATTCTAAAGGTCTGCTTTTCGATAGTTTGTTAAGCCTGATTTACAAACAGTCCTCAAGGCGGCCCGGGGGGCGGCGAGTTTGCGGGCTAGAGCTGCCCTGAGCGTCTGGTTTGAGTTGCGCTGAGAGTAGAAGAGCAGCAGCAGATGGAGCGATCGCCGTCCCAACTCATCTCAATTTTGGATTTTAGAGTGGCGATTGGGGATAGCCAATCTAGAAACATGTTAAGCTTTCGGCAATTTTATCGGAGCGCTGTTTCAGAGCGCTGTTTCAGAGCGCTGTTTCAGAGCGCTGTTTCAGAGAATTGATCTAACAAGCCGATCGCCCACTCTCAACTCAGCGACGCTAGAGTTAAATTGGCGGGGCAAATCGCCGAAAATTTGCGACACAAGGTTTAGACATGCATCCAGCAAAGTGGCAAATCAGGCAATGGTGGCTTCTGGGGAACTGGGGTCTGGGGAACTCTACCGCGATTT
>RFIF01000164.1 GCA_003695655.1 Cyanobacteria bacterium J069 | reverse complement strand
TCTCGCGTGCGCGACCTGTTCGAGCAAGCGAAAAAGCAGGCCCCCTGCATCATCTTCATCGACGAGCTAGATGCGATTGGCAAATCTCGCGCTACGGGTGGTTTCTATGGCGGCAACGATGAGCGTGAACAAACGCTGAACCAGTTGCTCACCGAAATGGACGGCTTTAATGCGGGCGATCAGACGGTGATTGTGCTGGCTGCAACGAACCGTCCCGAAACGCTCGACCCGGCGCTGCTGCGACCCGGCCGGTTTGACCGTCAGGTGCTAGTTGATCGCCCTGATTTGCAGGGACGGCTGGCCATCCTGGGGGTTCATGCCAAAGACGTGAAGCTGGGACCAGATGTGGACTTGAAGGCGATCGCCACTCGCACGCCTGGATTTGCCGGAGCCGACCTAGCAAACCTGATCAACGAAGCTGCGTTGCTGGCCGCCCGTAATGGCCGCGAAGCCGTCGCCCAGGAAGACATTGCCGAAGCGATCGAGCGCGTGGTGGCAGGTCTGGAGAAAAAGAGCCGCGTCCTCAATGATCAGGAAAAGAAGATTGTGGCGTACCACGAAGTTGGCCATGCGCTGGTGGGCGCAGTCATGCCCGGTAGCAATAAGGTCGAAAAAATCTCCATCGTGCCGCGCGGCATGGCGGCGCTGGGCTATACGCTGCAACTGCCGACAGAAGACCGCTTTTTGCTGAGCGAAGCCGAACTGTCGGGGCAGATTGCCACGCTGTTAGGCGGCCGCTCTGCCGAAGAAATCATCTTTGGCAGCATCACCACAGGCGCGGCGAACGACCTCCAGCGGGCCACCGACCTGGCGGAACGCATGGTGACGACCTACGGCATGAGCAAGGTGCTGGGGCCGTTGGCCTATGAGCGTGGAACCCAAAACACCTTTTTGGGCGGCGATATGGTAAATCCTCGCCGCATGGTAAGCGAGCAAACCGCCGAAGCGATCGACCAAGAGGTGAAAGACATCGTCGAAACGGCACACCAAAAAGCGCTCGACATCCTGAACCACAACCGGGAGCTTTTGGAAACGATTTCTACCAAGCTCCTGGAAACTGAGGTGATTGAGGGCGAAGTGCTGACCGAGCTGCTCAATCAGGTGAAAGTGCCAGAACGGGCGATCGCCTGATTTGCGGGCGCTGCTTCTACTGCTTCTAACTTAATTCCCTGGCGAAAGGCGCATTCGGTAAAACTGGATGCGCCTTTTGGCTGTCGAGAAATTTCTTTTCCTGCAAAAGGTGAAGTTACCGTCATCAGAGAACGCTAGGCGGACAGGATAATTCTCAGGATTTTGGGCTGGTGGTTTAAGCGGCTGAATGCAAAATTGGCTTAGCCTGCTGGGAATTTTGCAGAAATGGGGCGATCGCCGTTTCTGAGTGCTTACATTTCGAGATGTTAAGATTAAGTTTTTTTACTAATAAACGTTGCAGCCGTTTGATCCCGTTGCTAACGTGTGCGTATCGACTGATGAATGACGTCATTCCTGAAATCGATGTTGATCTGTGCCCGATGAATAGCCTGATGAACATGCTTCCCCTGATACATTGATATCCATCTGAGACTAATTTCTGGTTCACATGCTGTTCTCAAACCAAGTCTTGGGCCAGTCCCAACTGTGGACAATGTGCGTTCGTTGAACTCACCGAACGATAAGTTGATTGCTTGACGATTACTGTCCTGATACTTTGACCTGATATTTTGGAACGTTATGACTATGGCTGTGTTATCAGCTTTGCAGAGAGATGATCTCATCAATGCTTTGCAGTCGCGTCATCGCGTTCTCTCTAAGATTGATGAGATGGCTCCTTCTCTACATCGCTTGATTCGGTGGTTTCCTGTTTCACCGTCTAGACAAGGCAGACTGTCTGGACTCTCGCTAGAACCGACCTCTTAATCTCGCACCTGTTGACCATCTCCTGGGATCTCTGAGTCCCTTTAGTTTCAAGTGGTTTCAAGCTTCTGGCGCGGCCGCGCCCCGTTCACCTGCTAATCATCTCAAGCAAGCAAGTTCCTGTTTTTTCGCCAGACTTACTCATTTTTAGGGCTGGCAGATCGCGAATGAATCATTGACGCCAATTACTGGCGAATTACGAACGAATTACGAACGAATTACTCACGGATCACTTACGGCTCGCGTCTCAAAACAAACGCGCTTAAACAACGGCGATCGCCCCACCGCACTAGCAAGACATTCACAACCTGCGCTGTAACGGTTGACCGATTTGCCGGTTGGACGATTTGGGGAGCGAGGCTGGGATCGTTGTTGCCACCTAGCAGCATAGAGCTGTGTTGCCTGTGTTGCAGCAGCCTCCGATTTGCCTGCGCCATGACAGCCAGGTGCCCAGACGGCGATCGCCCCAGCGTTTGTTTGACGATGAGACTTCATTTTTGGAGGCTTTGTCATGACGATTTACGGAAAAACAGTTCTGATCACCGGAGCCTCTCGTGGCATTGGACGGGCGATCGCCCTGGAATTTGCCCAGCAGGGTGCAAATCGGCTGCTGCTGGTGGCTCGCGATCGCCAGCGGTTGGCCGAGCTAGCGGACGAACTTCGAGAACTCGGCACAGAGGCGATTGCCATCCCGCTGGATCTCAGCCAGCCTGCGGAAGTCAGCATTGCGATCGCCAAGGCCTGGCGCGATCACGGCCCGATTCACTGCCTGGTGAACTGTGCAGGCGTGGCGCATCAGGCCCCGTTTCTGCAATCGCGCCTGCCCCAGGTGCAGGAAGAAATCGCCATTAACTTGGTCGGTATGTACACGATCACGCGCCTGATTGCCCGCCGCATGGTAGCCCAGCGCCAAGGTACGATTGTTAACGTATCCAGCCTGATGGGTAAGTTAGCCGCGCCCACCATGGCAACTTACTCCGCCACCAAGTTCGCGATTCTCGGCTTTACGCAGGCGCTGCGCGGCGAGCTGGCTGCTCATAACATTCAGGTGGTGTCCCTGCTGCCCTCGCTCACCGACACAGACATGGTTCGCAACCTGCGCTGGTTTCGCTGGATCTTGCCCATGACGCCGGAACAGGTTGCCCACGCTCTGGCTTGCGGACTGGCGCAGCGCAAAAGCGAAATCTTGGTCGGCTGGCAGAGTCACCTGGCGATTTTAGGACAGCGATTTGCCCCCTGGCTGATGGAAAAGGTGTTGCAATGGGCCGCGCCGTTGCCACAGGTTCGCTGGAGCTTTGGCAAGTTGCGAATGCTGCGCGGGTAGACGATTAGCCGTCTGCCAGAGCCTCTGCGATCGCCTGGCGGATAAATGCTTCGTCTGCTGGATTTTGATACGGATTTCCGGCCCGATGTCCCCAAATCGAGGGAATCGGGCGGAATTCCGCATTCGGCATCAGCCGCGCCTCGGCTTCACAGTCTTCTGGTGTGAAATACAGGTCGGTGGTGGCGGGCATCACCCAGGTTTTTGCCCGAATCGAACCCAACGCTCGGACGTAGTCGCCCTGATACACCGGATTGTTGCTCACGTCGCAGCGCAGCCAGGTGTCGATCATGCTCAGCAAATTGTGCGGGTCGCGCTTGCGGTAGCCCGCCTCCCAGCCGCGCCGCAGGTAATCTTCCAGCGAATCATATCCCAGTGGATAATATAGCCCTTCGCGATAGAAGGCTTGCGAGGCAGCCCAACTGGCGTAGATGTGGGCAAAGGCGCGATAGCCCCGATCGGGAACGCCCTCAAAGCGATCGCCCGTCCAAGCCGGATCGGCCGTCAGCGCGGCCCGCAGGCTGTGCAAAAAAATCTGGTTGTGATCCGTCGTGCGGGCCGTGCCACACAGCGCCACAATTCGCTGCACCCGCTCTGGATACAGCGCGCCCCAGTGATAGGCCTGCTGCGCCCCCATCGACCAGCCATAGACCAGCGCCAGCGTTTCCACGCCGAACACCTCTCGCAGCAATTGCTCCTGCGCCCGCACGTTGTCCCAGTGGGTAAACCAAAAGCCCGACTCGCTCAGCTTGCAATTGGGATCATTGCTGGGCGAACTGGATAGCCCGTTGCCAAACAGATTGGGAATGACGATGAACCAACACTCCGGATCAAGAATGCGATCGCCCCCAATCAGCCACTCGATGTCGGGATGCTGCGCACCGTAGGATGTGGGATAGAGAATGACGTTACTGCGATCGCCCGCTAGCGTTCCATAGGTTTGATATACCACCTTCGCTTCGGGCAGCGTGACCCCGCACTGGAGCGTGTAATCTTTAAGGACAAAAGTTTGCGCGTCACCATTCGCAGCAGCGTTCATAGCAGCATTCCTAATCGGTTGATTTCTCAGTTGATTTATTAGATTACTCAGCGGCGGGCTTCAGTGCTGCAATGATACTGCGATTGACGTTCAAGTATCCCGCATCAACCTGCTGCCAGCGTTCTGACAAACGTTCATAAGCGGCGGGTAGCGCGTGGAATGGAATCGAGGGATAGAGATGATGCTCAGCGTGAAAGGGCATGTTCCACATCAGGAGCTTGATCGGGAACAGCGTCAGGGTTGTGCGAGTGTTGGTGAATGGGTTATCGTCGTTCGTGCAGCCGGTGTGTTCTGCCAGCAGAATGGCGCGGAGAAATGGCTGACCCACGGCTAGCGGCAGCACCCAGTATAGGAAAAACGCTGCCGGATGTCCTAGCGAAATCGAGAGGGCGATCGCCCCCAGATAAACCGCTAACTGCACCCGCGTCGAGCGTACCACTTCGGCATAGGCGCTCTCTGGCAAAAAGGGATAATCTTGCACATTGCCCGACGCAATTTTGAGGTGCGTTTTCACTTTGCCAATCCACCAGGGAATGGCGCTGAGTTCTAGCCAATAGTCGCGCAGGGTTTGCGGCTTGGGGTCGCTGAGTTCGGGGTCTTTGTCGGGAATTTGCGTGTAGCGGTGGTGCCACTTGTGATAGCGGCGGTAAAACGTGCCGTTGTAGAACGACAGCAGCCCAGCAAACCAGCCGACGGCATCGTTGAGCCGATTGTTGGCAAAGGCAGTGCGATGGACGGATTCATGCATCGCTGCAAACATCGACGCCAGACTGAAGCCGTAGACCAGCAGCGCTGGCAGCGCCACCCACCCATTTTGCATCTGCATCGCCCAGAGTGTGCCGCTGACCACCATTACGCCTAGATGTTTGCCTAGTTGCCACAGCCCTTGCGGGGTCGAGCGCTGGTTGAGGGCGGCGAGTTCTGCGGCGGGCAACACCTGTCGGGCGGTTGACGCAGCTTCGTGAGGAGGCGCGATCGCCCCCTCAGCGGCTCTCAGCTCCAGTGTGTCTTGTGAAAACCCCATAATCCCTGCCTTGGAAGTTGTCTGTTGAGAGAATATCCAGAAAATAGTTGAAAATTGCGATCGCCGAACCCATTTCAACTTGTCATAACAAGCTTTCCTGCTTCTCAATATAGTAACTTGTTGTAACAAGTTGAAAGAGCGAAAACTGACGCACTTGCCCAAATTTCTGCTTGCTTCCAGGCGCACAGGTCATAAGAGTCCGATCTGAAGGGCGATCGCCCGTCTCCATACTTTCTGCAAACTTTCTGCTTGACTTAGAGTGCGCTCTAACTTTTAAGGTGCTGATTATGGAACAGGAACTGACGATTCAGCAGGTGGCAGAGGCGACAAGCCTCAGCGTCCACACCCTGCGCTATTACGAGCGCTGCAATCTGATCGCGCCGATTGGGCGATCGCCAAGCGGGCATCGCCGCTATTCTTCCAACGACATCCGCTGGATCGAGTTCTTGACCAAGCTACGACTGACGGGAATGCCAATTCGCCAGATGCAGCAATACGCGCTACTGGTGCGGCAAGCTCCCGACACCTCGTTTCACGAACGGCGGCAAATGCTGGAGGCACATCGAGAGTCCGTGGCGCAGCAAATTCAGCAGCT
The DNA here is from genome assembly GCA_003695655.1 of Cyanobacteria bacterium J069. Lineage (GTDB taxonomy): Bacteria > Cyanobacteriota > Cyanobacteriia > Elainellales > Elainellaceae > Thermoleptolyngbya. Next base: position 306 of record RFIF01000164.1, on the reverse strand, counting down.
CCAGGACAATCTCGCGGTTATTGACTGGAAAATTCAGCACTATGCAGAGCTAGAAGCGAAGTCCCATGAATTATTTCAGTCGGCTGCCGGCCAATCTGCTGCAAGTGAATCCGCTGTCAACCAGTCTGCTGCTAGCTGAGCCAGTTCAGCGCGGTGGGCGGCGGCTCGAAGTCACTAGATATCTCGAAGTCACTCACATTTAGGACTTACGTGTAATGACAAATCAAATTAGCATACGTGTAGAAGCATGAATCCTGTATCCTTTTTTATACACATCAATAGGTGTCTGCCCTTCTAATCCCTGAT
>RFIF01000163.1 GCA_003695655.1 Cyanobacteria bacterium J069 | reverse complement strand
GTAATTGCCAGGTAGGCATCCAGGTTTAGCAGGTCAAAGCGGGGAATCGGCGTTTGCGTGACGTCGGGCTTTTCGGCAGAGCGGAAGATGCCGCTGGGTTGATTGCGGGCGATCGCCTCCAGAAACATCGGGATTGTGTATTCGCCTTCATCCAAAATCAGATAGTGCGCGCCTGCTGCCTGTGCCACATCCGGGTAAGACGTGGGGTAGGGTCCGCCAACGGCAACCTTTTTGCCCAGCGCCACCCCTTTTTGGATCAGCGCTTGAAAGTCGGCTTTTTGAATCACCATTGCCGAAATTATTACCAAATCGCACCAGGCCCAGTCGGCTTCGGTTTCGGCGCAAACATTGCGATCGACTAAGCGCAGGTTCCAGTCTGGGGGCAGCATCGCCGCTACCGTAATCAGTCCCAGCGGGGGATTGGTCGCTCTCAGTCCAGCCAAATCCAGCGTTTCCTGATACGACCAGAAGGAATTGGGCATCACCGGCCAAAACAGCAAAACATTCATAGGCACTCCGGGGGTAGGAGAATCCATAATTTGGCAAGAGTCAGGGATTTGGAGTTTGGAACTGGGGTTTAGATGGAAAGAACCCAGCAGGGTTTGATGTTCAGATTAGATTTCAACTGCCCCAGTCCGCCTGCCAACTCCGGCTCACTTGCCAACAGATGTATTTCATTTCTCCTAAACCTACGTTGATTTGAAGATTGGTGGGTCTTTGTTCACCATTCGTCTCATTGCCTGTTGACTTCTGTTACAAAACTTGCATAGATCTGCCGAACGGAGGACAAAACCTATGTCTCTGGAGGATTGTATAGCAGGGGGTTAGGGTTCAAGTGTGAGGGGCCAGGTCTGAAGGCTTGGCGGCTGAGATTAGGGCTAGTCGTTCTGGCTATCGCTATGAGACTCCAGATTTGCTAACCAGCGCTGGGCCTGCCAGGGCGATCGCACTCTGGCCACGTTTAAATGCACAGACTCTGGCTGTGCCAGCAGCAGCGGATATTCGCGCCGCCGCCGATGGTAGGTGCGCAGCGTCCACAACAGCACAGAGTCGCCGCTGAAGAAGGTCTGTTGCCAGGTTTCGCGGTTGCCGTTCCACAGTTCTACCCCGGTGAAACTGCGCCAGAGCGCCCGGCGCAGCGATCGCCACAATACCAGCACCAGCGGATAGTCCAGCCAGACAACGGTATCCGCCCGCTGCCAGACGAGATCGCGGACGCGGCTGTAGTTGCCATCCGTCACCCAGCGATCGCCTTTTAGTGCTGTGGCTACCCGCGCTCGAAACACCTCCGGCGGCGCAGCTACCCAGTCCGCCTCCCAGTGCAGCGCGTCTAGCTCAATGTGAGCCATGCCCAACCGCCGCCCGACCTGCTGCGCCAGCGTAGTTTTGCCGCTGCCGCTGGTGCCCACGATTGCAATTCGCTGGGGTGTCATCCCCTGATTCCCCATTCTCCCCATCACCCCAGCGTCAGAATCACTTCATCCACAATCCGGCGGGCAAACAAAACTGCCAGGATTGCGGTGTAGCTGAAGGCATTGGCAGCCAGCAGGGTGTTCGACAAGTTGGTGGGGGGCTTTTTGTCGCGATCTTTGTCCTTTAGCAGGCCTTGACCCAGGCGATAGCGAGGATTGGAGGATTCGCGGCGGCTGGCCCACTCATCTGGCGTCAGCAGCAGCCATTCCAGCGCCGCCAGCCCCAGCAGCTTGACAGCAAAGCTTGCGAAAAACGTGAGGAAACCCGCCAGAATGGCAGGGAACGCGGCATCGGCAGACCACTGATCAAAAAAGATAAAACTGAGCAACTGCTGCTTGAGCGGCAGAGGCAGCCAGGGTTGGATCAGGAAAAACACAAACCACCCAGCCATCGCCGTCAACAGGTTGAGCGTCGCGGCAATTTGCACTGACTGCTGGGGCGAGACGCCGTTGGGCTGCTTGGGCGGCAGGGCAAGCTGCACCGCAAACACATGCGACTCGATGGCGATCGCCATTAGCAAAAATAAAATTTGGAAGGCGATCGCCCGCAGGGGCAAGACAGAAGCGAACATTACCTGCTTATATAGAGTATGGAAAGGCAGAACAACGCTACCAGTAGAGTATTGACCCTAGAAGAGTATTGACCCTAGAAGAGTATTGAACCCAGTAGAGTATTGAACCCAGAGCCATGCGTCTAAACGATTTGCCTCATAGCAAGCCAGTTTAGCCCTCCAGGAGGAGTACGCCTGGACAATTTTGGGGAAATCCCTGGGTTATCTCTAAACGATCTCTGGACAATCTCTGGACGATCTCCAGACAATCTAAGGAAAAGCCAGCGTTCCTCAAGGATGAGTGTAGCGTTTGGTAGGATAATCCCTTCCAGTTCTTTTGCATTCAGTGAACTTGCGTTCAAAACCATCTTAGAGCCATGACAAGAGCGGGTGTTGGCATTCGGACGGCGCAACAGCGCAGCGAGCGCATCTCAGGACAGATCCATGTCTACGATGGCGCGGGCAAGGGCAAGTCGCAGGCGGCGTTGGGCGTGGTGTTGCGCTCGATCGGGCTGGGCATTCGCACGTCATCGCAAACGCGGGTGCTGCTGCTGCGGTTTCTCAAAGGGCCAGGGCGCACCTATGACGAAGATGCCGCCATCGAAGCTCTCCAGCGCGGCTTTCCCCACCTGATCGACCAGGTGCGCACGGGCCGGGCCGAGTTCTTTGGGCAGGAAAACGTCACCCGATTTGATAAGCAGGAAGCGCAGCGCGGCTGGGACGTAGCCAAAGGGGCGATCGCATCCGGACTCTACTCCGTTGTGGTGCTAGACGAAATCAACCCGGTGCTTGATCTGGGGCTGCTGGCGATCGACGAAGTGGTGCGGACGCTAAAAAACAAGCCCGCTGATCTGGAAATTATCGCCACCGGGCGCGGCGCTCCCCCGCCGCTGCTGGATGTGGCAGATCTCCATTCAGAGATGAAGCCCCACTTTCATCCCAACGCTGCCAGCCACGGCATTGAGGGCATCGAAATTTACACAGGCGCGGGCAAAGGCAAATCCACCAGCGCCCTGGGCAAGGCACTCCAGGCAATTGGTCGGGGCATCAGCCAAGACAAGTCGCACCGGGTGCTGATCATGCAGTGGCTCAAAGGTGGCGCGGGCTATACCGAAGACGCAGCGATCGCCGCCCTCCACCAAAGCTATCCCAACCTGGTCGATCATCAGCGCTGCGGCCGCGATGCGATCGTCTGGCGCGGACAGCAGCAAGAACTCGACTATGTCGAAGCAGAGCGGGGCTGGGAAATTGCCCGAGCGGCGATCGCTTCAGGCCTTTACAAAACCATCATCCTCGACGAGCTAAATCCCACGGTCGATCTGGAGCTATTGCCCCAAGAACCGATTGTCCAAGCACTCCTGCGCAAACCCCGAGACACCGAAGTCATCATCACTGGCCGCTGCAAAAATCCGCCCGCCTATTTTGACCTGGCCAGCATCCACTCCGAGGTCTTCTGCCACAAACACTATGCCGAAAAAGGCATCGACCTGAAACGGGGTGTTGATTTCTAGGTGTTGACTTCTAAACGTTGATTTTTAAAACTGGCTACCTATTAACCAGATAAACCCGGAGCCAAAAACAGGGGAGAGCCAAGCCCTCCCCTGAGTTATGTCAGGAATGAATCCTATGTCAGTGACGATTCCAAACCTGGGACAACGCGCTACACCAACTGATGCTGCTCTTGCTCAAGCTGGTGAACCAACCTATCGTCTCCCTTGGCCCGTGCCACTTCTAGCCGACGCTGCAACCGCTCCATCAAATATTGGTGATGAACCTTGGCCAATTCTTGATGATCAACTAAAGGCGTGAGCTTGCTAACCGCGTGCCGGCTTTGGAGCGGAGACACAGAACGAGCCACAAATCCCGTTGACGTTAGCTCACCCGTCTCGCTGGTGCAATAAGACACGCCTCGATACTGCAAGCGATTAACAGGCTGAGGCACAGGAACATGGCGAGGATAGCTAAAGTACAACTCTTGTCCTCGATAGAGTCCGATCGAACCGGATTCCCGCATCTGCATCGGCACCGATCCTGGCTCGTAATCATTGCCCCGATACGTTAATCTCATCTGCTTCTCCTAAAAAATTTGCAATTCCCCAACTTTGTCGGCAAATGCGCTAAGAAACTGCCCTAAACTTGCTCTGCCGCTGTTCCCACTGAGTCGTTCATAACCGGAACAGTTGGTGACCGGAAAAGCTCATAACTGGAACAGCTTATGACTGAGCAATTTTTCATTTTAAACATAGCCTTTCAATCTGTATTTTAAGCTACCGTTTCAGGTCTATGTCAAGGTTTAATCAAATTTTATTTTTTGCAGCCTGGGAGGGCGGATTTGGGTCCTGGGGCAGATGTGGGATGAACTGGACTTGCGCCCAGGCAGACCAGTAGAGAGGTTGTGCCGTCATCGAAGTCAGCGAAAATAGCCGAAACCTGGTGCATTCAGTTACAGGTCAGTCAAGTTAAGGGGTGCGCTGGGGCGATCGCCAAAAAGTTAAGGATCACCGCCTGCCAAAACTCCCTAACTTTTCCATATCGACCCCATCCTGGAATCAGCATAAAACTAAGACATCAAGCAAAACGCCAGATAGCCCCCACCGCACCCCCCCTGGCTTACCTCTAAGGAACCCCCATCATGCAACTGACCTACCACTTCGTCAACCATTCTTACTCGACCGCACAGTCCCTAGCTTCTACCGTCCAGCCTTCTGAGCAGTCTGATCAACCTTCTGAGTTGACCTATCGCGGCGCAAAGGTTCGCCCAGCCACGCTCCAGTCTATCCCGCTTGCGGGCTATCCCCTTAGATATCGCGGCGTGACTTACTATAACCGTGACTTATATAACTAGGTCTATTACTAGATACCAGAGCTAATAAATCTATCCGTCCTGTGATCAGGTAAGAAATCTGGTAAGGTTTCCAGCAGATCTGAAACGCGCTTTAAGCAGCCCCCCTTAGAGTCATGCCCCCAGAGTCATGCCCCCCGCTTCAGGTCTGCTTTTTTTGACCAAACCGTGCCTTGCAGACATACTCGCACTCATAGAGTCTCACACCCATAGAGTTTACATACCTTACATACCTTACATACCTTACAGACGGACTCGCATACAGACTCAACCGATTCGACTCTAGCAATTTGCAATTGATGCATCAGAGATGGAGGTCATTATGCAACTTACTTATCGCTTTGCCAGCTACGAATACAATCCCGCAAAGCCCCAAGAATCGATTGCCGCCATGCCAGGCGAACTAACCTATCGCGGCGTCACAGTGCAGACTACAGTGCATACCGCAGCCCAACGAAATCACGGCGTTCACAGCCTCAAGTATCGCGGTGTTCCCTACCGCTCGTAACTGGATGAACCCTGGCTTGCCCACGGGCGATCGCACGTTTACAGGACAGATTTGTGATTTGAACGTGATGCCAAAACGCAACCGGGATGGAAGCTGGGAACTAGTAATTGGCAGCGGCGATCTGTTTGTTGGCACCTATCCTTTTGAAGGTAACTCGATCGTGAGACAACCGTTGCCAGCGGCGATCGCAGAGGGCGATCGGCAAACACAGATCCGATTTGTGGAGGAGCTGGCGATCCGCGCCTTTGCCCAAGTCGTTTCGCGGGTTTTATAGTCTGGAGATCGACGTTGATGCCGTGCTTGCTGGCACCCATCCATTCATCGATCTGCCTTCCAAAGGCTGCATCCGCTCCTGGACGCCAGACGATCGCGAACTGCGGGTGATGATTCCAACCGCGCTGGGTGGCGTCGCCCTGATCGATGGCGGCGGCAATACTGGCAGCACCACAAAAGCCCTCTTCGTCAGCAAAACGGCGATCGCCTTCACAAAATCGCTAGACGAACTAGGCACCTTGCCGGAGCGTTTAGGGCAACCGCAGTTGCAGGCTGACTATGAGCAAATTCGGGCTTCCCTGCGGCAGACGAAAGAGGATTTGTCCACAGCGCACTGGCAGCAGCTTGAAGATCAGCTAAATGAGGCCATACAAGCTGCACTATCTGAACCCTATGCCCTGGTTTAAAGCGCGGCTGTGCAGGCGGAAAAATGGGTCTTACCCCAGCGCCAAATTGCATAAGCGCTAAATGTATAAGTGCTAAATTGCAGCGCTAATAAGCGCCAAATTGCATAAGCACCAAGAGCGCTGCTATAGATTTTCAAAGTGTCGGGGTGCATCTTCCTGAAGTCGTTACGTTGTCTAATCGCAAAACATTGGTTTGTGTCGAAGAGTGAATGGCCCCCTGGAATCCAGGGGGCTTTTTTTTGGGGAGATGGGTAAGCCGATAGGGAACAGCTTGTCGCTTCTTGCCTGGCGCGGCTGCGTTAATCGTTAAGAAGATCAGCAGCCCTCCGAAATCCGCCAGTTCAGCGGCGTAGACTTCAAAGTAGCGTGACATGAGACCTCAACGTTATGACACCCGGAAACAGCCCCTATTCCTCGTCAGGACAGCCCGAAACCACAGGCAGATATCTTGTCCTTTTAGATACCGACAATATTGACGATGGCCTGCGTGCCATGGATGATTCGGCGGGCGTCCGCCACTTTGCGCACTCTGCCGATTTTCGCGACCATTCGCCCAGCGGCGACCAGTTGGCCAGCGAAGACTCCGTTGTGTTTGATGAACTGGGCGTGGCCGTGGTGACGATGGAACCTGGACAGGCCCAGGCGCTGAGTGCTGCTACGATCCGCAGTGGGTCGGTGATTGCCGTCGAGCCAGAGCGCGTGGTTCGTGCCATTGGTGAATCGGAGTCGGATCTCTATCCACCCACGCCACCGATGTTTTCTGATCAAGAGATGATCACCGTTCCGGTGGACTATCTCAAGGGCTATCGTGATGCGGTCAATCACCTGGTTGATCGGCTGCTGCCGCAGGAGCAAGACGCAGAGTCAGTGCTGGAACGGGGTGGGGCGATCGCCGACAGTTCAATTACCTGGGGACTGGAAGTCACAAAGGCCGCCACCTCGCAATACAGCGGCCTGGGCCTCAAGGTGGCGGTGTTGGATACGGGCTTTGACCTGACCCATCCTGACTTTGCTGGCCGGGCAGTGTCGAGCAAGTCTTTTATCGAAGGTGAAGAGGTGCAGGATGGCAACGGCCACGGCACTCACTGCATTGGCACAGCCTGCGGGTCGAATTTGCCCGATCTGCTGCCCCGCTATGGCGTCGCCTACAATTCTGAAATTTATGCGGGCAAAGTGCTGAGCAACGAGGGCAGTGGCGCAGACGGCGGCATCCTGGCGGGCATCAACTGGGCGATCGCCAATGGCTGTCAGGTGATTTCGATGTCGCTGGGGGCGATGGTGTTACCCGGACAGAGCCATTCGGCGGTGTATGAAAACGTGGGGCGGCGGGCCCTGCGGCGAGGCAGTTTGATTATCGCCGCGGCGGGCAACGACAGCTTCCGACAGTTCCGCGTGATTGTGCCCGTCAGCCATCCGGCAAACTGTCCGTCGATTATGGCGATCGCCGCCCTCCGCCCC
>RFIF01000162.1 GCA_003695655.1 Cyanobacteria bacterium J069 | reverse complement strand
TCAGGGGTCAGGGGTCGAGTGTGAAACCTCAGAGGTTAAGATAGCAACTTGAGTATTCAATCCCTAACTAATATCGATTCTGGATTTTAGATTTGCGATTTTAGATTGCCAATCCAAGATTTTGCAAGGCTTTCAGCTACTTCATGTGTAGCGTTATTTAGAAGGTTTTGATATAACTCCTAGCTCCTGACACCCGATCCCTGACCCCTGAAACCTAATGACCTCTCCTCCCATCCAGTGGTATCCCGGTCACATTGCCAAAGCCGAGCGATCGCTGCTGGAACAGCTCAAAAAAGTAGACGTGGTGCTGGAGGTGCGCGATGCGCGGATTCCCCTGGCAACCCAACACCCGCAGATCGGGCAATGGCTGGCAAATAAGGAACATGCGCTGGTGATGAACCGCATGGACATGATCCCCGTCCGGTTGCAGCAGAGCTGGCGCACCTGGTTTGAGCAGCAGGGCGAGGTCGCCTATTTCACCGATGCCAACCACGGCAAGGGTATTGAGGCGGTGGCTAAGGCGGCGCAAGTATTGGGCGAAAAGATGAACCAGCGGCGGCGCGATCGCGGCATGTTGCCCCGACCCGTGCGTGCCGTAGTGATCGGCTTCCCCAACGTGGGCAAGTCGGCGCTGATCAATCGTCTGCTCAAGCGGCGCGTGGTGGAAAGCGCCCGTCGCCCCGGCGTCACCCGCCAGCTCCGCTGGATTCGCATTTCCCCAGAGCTAGAGCTGTTGGACGCACCGGGGATTCTGCCCTCCAAGCTCAATAACCAGGCGGCGGCGCTGAAGCTCGCCATCTGTGACGACATCGGCGAGGCCGCCTACGACAACCAGCGGGTGGCGTCTGCCTTTATCGACCTGTGGAAGCAGCTTGCAGACACTGTGCCTGCGCTGATGGGCAACGGGCTGGAAACTCGCTACGGGCTTTCGCCGTCGGAGGTAACAGGGGAGAGCTACCTGGCGCTGCTGTCGGAGCGGCGCTACCAAAACGACACAGAGCGAGCAGCCCGGCAATTGCTGAATGATTTTCGCAAGGGGCTGTTGGGCAATGTGCCGCTAGAATTGCCGCCGCTGGAACTGCCGCCGCTAGAGTTGCCATCATGGGAGGCGATCGCCACCGACCGCGAGTCCCCCGTTCCTGATTCCGAAATAGACCCAGTTGAAGCAGCGATCGCCGCCGATCAGGAGTCTCCAGAGTCTGACCCAGAAGGAGATCCAGTTGCAGAAGCGGTGGAATCCTGAAGTCAGCAAAGGCAGCCGGATGGGGCGATCGCCCTTATTCACTCTGATTGCGAAATGTTAACTAATGTGGCAATCATTGTGTCATTTCACGTAGCTTTGAAAACTGTGCGATATGAATAGTGGCGTGGGATCTTACGATGTCAGTTATTCTCGAATGAGCCATTCTAAAAGGAGTGTCTTCCTGCGGTTTCCTAAAAAGAATGGATGAATTAGTGGTCAGAGGGCGATCGCCTTCTTGCTTTATAGAAATCTGTTAGGGTAGTGAGGCTGGGCCCGTAGAGAGTCCTTTAGTCCCAGTCCGAAGTAGTTTCAAAAACTATTGAAAACCAGATTCTAATTCACATTTAGCCCTGAAGAACGCTGGCTTTAGAGCTTAATCCGAGTCATTTTTGATGTCCTGCGGAATGACTCAGTGAGCTTTATCTAAAGCACTTCCTCAAGCCCGTTTTCCTGAGCATCTTGTCTAAGAAATCTGGTAGATCTAGGTGCCTAAGTAATTTTTGACTCATTTTCTGAGCTTCCTCAAAGATTGATTGAAAGACTGGATTTTCGTGTTTGGCGTGCTGGATCAGTTGCAATGCAATGATCCCCAGCCGCAGCCCCCGTACCAATGTGCGATCGCGCCTGTCTAATTTGCATTGCATCTAACTTGCATTGCCAATAGGCAGTTCAGCAAACCGCAGTTGGATTGGGTTTTGTAGATTTTGGATCTTGTGCATGACTCTTTCTCGCCACAATTCTCGCTCCGAAGTATCCGTACAGTCCGATGTCTTGCTCCATGATCCCCAAACCGACGAGCAATCCCAACTGGACTCTCGACTGGAATGCCAGCTCGAATCCCAACTGAGCGGAGAAACTTGCGCCATCCAGGGTCAGATTTCGGAAACGGGGATCTACGTCACCGTCCACGGGCATTTCTATCAGCCGCCGCGCGAAAACCCCTACCTGAACGCGATTGAGCGGCAGCCCAGCGCCTCGCCCTATCACGACTGGAACGAGCGCATCCACCACGAATGCTATCGCCCCAACGCCTTTGCCCGTGTGCTCAACGACCAGGGCAACCTGCTGGGGATCGTCAACAACTATGAGTACCTCAGCTTTAACATTGGCCCAACGCTAATGAGCTGGCTGGAGCAGGCTGATCCCGAAGTCTATCAGCGCATTTTAGAAGCTGACCGCAAGAGCTGCGATCGCCTGGGGGGACACGGCAATGCGATCGCCCAGGTCTATAACCACATCATCCTGCCGCTGGCGAGCGATCGCGACAAGCGCACCCAAATTCGCTGGGGCAAGGCAGACTTTAAAGCCAGGTTTGGGCGTGATCCCGAAGGCATGTGGCTGGCAGAAACGGCGGTAGACTATCCGACGCTGCGGATTCTGGCAGAAGAGGGCATTCGCTTCATCATCCTGGCTCCGTCTCAGGCGCAGCGCTGTCGCCCCATGCCGACGCATGAAGATGCCGATCCCCACTGGATCGAAGTCGGCGGCAGCCAGATCGACCCCGTGCGTCCCTACCGCTGCTTTTTACCGCCGACAGGGGAGCAACTGCTTCATCCTGCCTCCCTCATTCCTCAGCCTGACTATATCGACATTTTCTTCTACGACGGCCCGATTTCTCGCGACATGGGCTTCAACGATGTGCTCAGCAGCTCCAGCCATTTCTTGGGGCGGATAGGGCAGGCGGTGCGCGGGGATCATCGGCAGTCGCAGCTGATCTCGGTGGCGACGGATGGCGAAACCTTTGGCCACCACAAGGGCGGCACGGAGAAGGCGCTGGCCTATGCCTTTACCCACGAATTCCCGCAGCGGGGCTGGCTGGTGACGAACTACGCCCACTACCTCAGCCTGCACGCGCCCGACTGGGAAGTGGAGCTGAAGCCCGTGACGGCGTGGAGCTGTTCTCACGGGGTCGATCGCTGGCAAGACGACTGCGGCTGTGGCGGCGGCGGCGAGTGGCATCTAAAATGGCGACGCCCCCTGCGCGACACCCTGGACTGGCTGCGGGATCAGCTTGTGACGATTTATGACCAGCACGGCAGCCGGTTTTTTGCCGATGCCTGGGCCGCACGGGATGGCTATGTGGCGGTGGTGGGCGATCGCTCTGACACCATGCTCGACGCCTTCTTTGCCCAGCATCAGCATCACGCCCTTACGCCCGCCGAGCGAGTGGATGCGCTGAAGCTGCTGGAAATGCAGCGCCACGCCCTGCTGATGTATACCAGTTGCGGCTGGTTCTTTGAGGAAGTCTCGCGCCCGGAAGGGACGCAGGTGCTGCGCTATGCCGCCCGCGCTTTGGAACTGGCGGAAGAAATCGCCGCCTTGCGCCTGGAGCCGGAATTCATCCGTCGTCTGGGCACGATCCCCAGCAATGTAGAGATTTTTGAGAATGGCGCAGAACTCTATCGCCAACTGGTTGCACCCGCCCGCATCACCTTAGAGCAGGTATCCGCCCACTACGCCATCAGCTCCCTGTTTCACAGCTATCCGCAGGAGCAGCGCCTCTATTGCTATAGCGCCCAGCGGCTCGACTATCAGCTTCGCCGTATGGGGTCGCTGACGCTGGCGGTGGGGCAGGTTCAGCTCACGTCCGAAATCACCCGCGAGGTGATGAGTCTGGAGTTTGCGGTGCTGCATTTGGGCGGCTGGGATTTCCACTGCTGCATCAAGCCCTTCAGCGGACGGCGTGCCTATTTGCAACTGCGGGATGATTTGTTTGAGGCGCTGTCGCTGGCCAGTGCGGCGCAGGTGATTTTGGCCATGTCGCGCACCTTTGGCGATTCGCAAAGCGATCCCTACGGGAATCGCACCTTTAGCCTGCAAGACCTGTTTGCCGAAGAGCGCCACCGGCTGATGCACCTGCTGAGTCAGGAAACCCTGACCCGGCTGGATCAGCTCTACACGCAGGTCTATCGCGACAACTACGGCGTGCTGCGGGCGTTTCATCGCGATGCGCTGGAGCCACCCCGTGGGCTGCAAGTCGCCGCCGAAATTGCGATTTCTCATCGGCTGACCCACTCGCTGCAAGCCCTGGAGCGCGAAACCTCCGACCTGCCGCCCACCAATCCCGACCTGTGCGACAGCTACCTGTCGGAGCTAGAGGCGATCGCCACCGAAGCCTACCACCTCCGCTGCCAACTCATTGCGCCCCAGTCTAAGCAAACGATGGAGCGACTAATTCAGCGCCTCCTCTGGCAAGCGCTGCACGAAACCGATCCGGCAGTGCTAGAGCAAGCGCTGGGCTGGATCGAGCAGTTGCTGACGATTGGCGACCAGCTTCATCTGAGTCTGGCGCTCGATCGGGCGCAAGAGCTGTACTGGCGATCGCTCCATCAGCAAATCTTGCCCCGCTGGCATTCTGCGCAACATGCACCCGAGAGCGATGCGGGAGCAGCAGAACTGCGCTCGCTCCAGGCGCTCCTCAAGTTGGGCCGGGCGATCGCGGTTAATGTGCCGGAATAGACGCCACCTAGAATCACCGCAGCCCAGCGCCAGACGTTTCAGCCACTTTACTCCAGCCACTTTACTCCAGCCACTTTACCCCAGCCACTTTACCCCAGCCACTTTACCCCAGCCACTTTGACTGGGGCGGCTCTGTTTGGGCAATCAGCTTGCCCCGCGAAATGACGTAGCGAATCGTGGCGCGGCGGCGGATAGCATCATAGCGATCGCCTGCCTCCAGTACGATCAGGTTGGCGGGCTTGCCCACCTCAATGCCGTATTGATCTTCCAGGTGCAAGGTCTTCGCACCGTTCCACGTCACCATGTTGTAGCAGGCATCGATCTCCGGCACGCCCGTCATTTGGCAAATGTGAACCGCCATACTGGCCACGTCGAGCATGTTGCCCGTGCCCAGGGGGTACCACGGGTCTTGCACGCAGTCATGCCCCAGGCTGACGTTTTGCCCCTGCTGCCATAGTTCCTTAACGCGAGTCACGCCGCGCCGCTTGGGATAGGTGTCGGCGCGGCCTTGCAAAGTGATGTTAATTAGCGGGTTGGCGACAAAGTTAATGCATGTCCGCCGCAAGAAGCCCATCAGCTTGAAGGCATAGGCATTGTTATAGGAATGGAACGCTGTGGTGTGGCTGGCCGTCACGCGATCGCCCATGCCCGTGCGAATGGCATTGGCCACGATCACTTCCAGGAAGCGAGACTGCTCATCGTCAATCTCATCGCAATGCACATCGATCAGTCGGTCATATTGCGCGGCCAGATCAAAGATCTTGTGAATTGACTGTACGCCGTCTTCGCGGGTCAGCTCGTAGTGGGGAATGCCGCCGACCACATCTGCACCCAGCCGCATCGCCTCTTCCATTAGCGCTTCATTTTTCGGGCCACCGTACACGCCATCCTGCGGAAAGGCAACCACTTGCAGCGTCATCCAGTCTTTCACCGCTTCACGAGCCGCCAGCAGTCCCTTTAGCGCTGTCAGCGTCTGCTCGCTCACGTCGGCATGGCTGCGGACAAACAGCACGCCCAGCGCGGCCTGCTGCTTTAGGGTGGCGATCGCCCGCTCGGTCACATCCTCCAGCGTCAGCGACTGCTTGCGTTCCCGCCAAATTTCGATGCCCTCAAACAGGGTGCCGCTCTGGTTCCAGCGGGGTTCGCCCACGGTCATCGCAGAGTCCAGGTGAATATGCGATTCCACAAAAGGCGGACTGATGATTTGTTCTTGCAGGTCAAGCTCGGTTTGATGCGGAGCTGCGGGCGGCAATTGGGGGGCGATCGCCGCGATGTTGCCGTTTTCGATGGCAATATCCACCAGTTCAGCAGGGCGATCGGGATGCAGCAGACGACCGTGACGCAGCAGCAGGGCAGAAGGGGGGTCAGACATGATGAGAAAGCATGTAGCGAGAGTCTTTCTCAGTCTACTGGCCCTGTCAACTGAAGACGCAGACTGCGGCACTCCACTGAGGCCGACATTAGTCTGAGGCCGACATTAGTCTGAGGCCGACATTAGTCCACCACGCGCAGCAGCCCGCGACGCAGCGCTTCAAATACCCGGTTCACCATCGCCTGATCCTTGGGGTTGAGCGTTGTTTCGCCCAGCACGACGCGCATAAAGCTCTGCTGATCGCGTCGAGAAATGCTGCGGGTGGCAAAGATGTGATCGACGACTTGCTCGAGCAGGGTTGAAGAGAGGTCGGGGGTGGAGGTTGACGATTTCATAGGACACAGGGGGGAACATCTACTTCTTTAATATCGGTCAAACTCCTCATTTTTACGGTGATAGTCTCGGGTTTTTTGCGTGATTTTGCGGATGTTATGGTGTGATGCGATCGCCCAAAGACACTGATCTAGATCGACCTAAGGGTGTGATCTGGATCAATTTACCTGGGTAATTTGCCATATTGGATACATAGAGGCGATCGCGCTTTGAGCTAGATTAAGCAACATCAGGGTTTGCGTCATACGGCGATAGAAGGCAAACCTGGGCCACTTGAGCAGTCATAGCTCTAGGTCGCCCAGAAATCTTCGGATTCTACCGAAACGAGGACTAAGTACCCAGTCTTCTCCAGAGGAATTCCTAATTAGACCTGGATTTCTCGCTAACCGGGTGTTTGAACTGTTTTGTCGAGTTTTCCACACAGGCTAGTTTGCCAGAGCTAGTTTGCCAGAGCTAGTTTGCCAGAGCCAACTTTAATAATCCCAGGTTGGGAGCTGTAAAAAAAACATCGAAAGGATGTTGTCTGCCCTATCGTCCTCCCATCAGTCAGGGAAATTCACCTAGCCTCCATCCTGAGAATAAGCAGCTCATGCCGTAAACGGGACGTAGAAACACGGTTTTTACGGCTAGGTTTATGCTTCTACCACAAGCAAGGCTTTTGTTGAAAACAGGATCAGATCCTTCAGGCTCAGCAATTGGTGTCTGGGGTGGTTTTGGAGTCGGCTGGGTGCTTTTGTTGCCAAGTTCTAAACTATATAACCCTTAGTAAGCCCTTAGTAAGCCCTTAGTAAGCTGTGGTCTGGTTGCGCTATTTTCGTCCGCAGGTTTCTCATTACGATTCCTCATTCATCCAGCAAACGGCTCTCGTTCGGCAAATTGGCGATCGCATTCGCAGTTCGCTAGAGCTGCCTGTGGTGCTGCAAACCGCAGTTACCGAGGTGGTGAAACAGCTTCCGGTCGAGCGCTGCCTGTTTCTCTGGTATTTTCAAGATATTCAGCGGGTGCAGGTGGTTTGCGAAGCGGGCGATCGCAATGCACCGGGCTGCGTTGGGCATTTTCCCCTGACGAAGTTTGGTGAGCTGGCCGGCGCAATGGATCAGGGCGGCCTGATTGTGCGGCCGGGTACGGCGGCCGGCTGCCCCAACGTATTTCTCAGCCTGCGCCCCGGAATGCAAAGCTGCCCGATTGAGCCGCCGGGGCCCCTGCTGGGGGATGCGGCAGTGCTGATGGTGCCCGTTGAGGGGCAGGAAAACTCGCAGGGCTATCTGGTCTGCCTGAATTCCGCCCAAGACCACTGGTCGGCGGAAACGGTAGAACTGATGCAGGCAATCGCCCAGCCGCTAGAAATGGCAATCCGGCAGGCGCAGCTCTACGAAAAGCTGCAAAAGCAGGCGCGGCGAGAGCGCCTGGTAAACCAGATTACGGCCCAGACCCGCCAGAGCCTGGATGTCAAAAAAATCCTCAAGCGGGCGATCGCCCAACTGCTGAGCGCGCTGGAGGTCGATCGCTGCCTGGTACACCTAGTCGAAGATCCCGATGCAGAGAATCTGATCGATACGATTGATCTGGCCGCTGGCGATTTGCGAGATGGCCGCCCAGAAGACAGTCGCTCGGAAGACGGTCGCTCGGAAGACAGTCGCCCAGAAGACAGTCGCCCAGAAGACAGTTGCCCAGAAGACAGTCGCCCAGAAGACAGTTGCCCAGAAGACAGTTGCCCGGAAGACAGCCGCATTGCAGACTACAATCGATTTCGCCGTAAGCACCTGTTTGAGGTCTGCCGAGAGCCGTTCCCGCCGACCATCCAGGATTTTGACACCGATGGCCCGATTACTCGCTGGGTGATTGAAAACCGGCAGCAGGTCGTCATCTCCGACATTACGCAAGACCCCCGCATTGGTGCAGAGAACGAAGAATACCGTCTGGCTCAAATTCAATCCTCTCTGGTGGTGCCCGTGCAGGCAAACGGCACGCTCCAGGCGATTCTCTACCTCAACCAGTGCTCCCGCATCCGCTACTGGACGCGCGACGACCAAAAGCTGGCTCAGGCTGTCGCCGACCAGCTCGCCATCTCGATTCAGCAAGGGCATCTGTATGCCAAAACGCGGCAGCAGGCCCAGGAGAGCGCCGCCCAGGCAGAGCGCCTCAGCGAGGCCCTGCTCAATCTGCGGCAGACCCAGGCACACCTGATTCAGAGTGAAAAAATGTCGAGCCTCGGGCAACTGGTATCGGGAATCGCCCATGAAATTAACAACCCCATTAGCTTTATCTACGGCAATGTGCCTTTTGTCGAGCGCTATGTAAAGGATCTGCTGCGGCTGCTGGCGGCCTACCAGGCCAGCTATCCCCAAACCACCGACAAGCTGCAAGCGCTGCTGGATGAAATCGAGCCAGAGTTCGTGCTGGAAGATCTGCCCCGCATTCTCGACTCGATGCGCTCTGGGGCCAGCCGGATTCGCGAAATTGTGCTGTCGCTGCGCAATTTTTCGCGTGTGCATGAGGCTAATTGCAAAGTGGTGAATTTGCACGATGGGCTAGAGAGCACGCTGAAGCTCTTGCAGCACTCGATTCCTGAAGCCGTGCAGATCCGCCGCTGCTATGGCGATTTGCCGGCTGTGGAGTGTTTTCCCAGCCGGCTAAATCAGGTGTTTTTTCATTTGATTAAAAATGCGCTGGAGGCGTTAGAAGCGGTGAGCGATCGCCCCAAGGTCATTACCATTACCACCAAGTCATTCTGGCATTCGCCGCTAGAACGGCCCTGGGTGCGCGTGGCGATCGCCGACACTGGCCCCGGCATTCCCGCCGCTGTTCAGCCCAAAATCTTTGACCCCTTTTTCACCACCAAAAGTGTCGGACAGGGCTATGGGCTGGGCCTCTCCATCGCCTATCAAACCATCGTGCAGCAGCACCAGGGCGTGCTGGACTACCGCACTACCCTGGGTGAAGGCACCACTTTCATGCTGGAAATTCCCCTCAGCCAACCCTCGCCCGCCGAAGCCAAAGATGGCGGCGACCCAATTCTTGCTGAAAGCAGCATTGCCACTCCTAACCCCGAATCCCCCATCCCCAACCCCTAATGGACTGTCGTCCCGACTGTGGGGCCTGCTGCATTGCGCCTTCGATCAATAGTCCCCTGCCGGGTATGCCAGACGGCAAACCGGCTGGAGTACGCTGTGTACAGTTGACCGAGGACAATCGCTGCAAGCTGTTTGGCAAACCAGAGCGCCCTGACTTTTGCAACAATTTGCGGCCGGTGGCGGAGATGTGTGGCACTAGCCGCGAGGAGGCGATCGCCTATCTCACAATGCTGGAAACCGCCACCGCTCCCACCTCGTCTAAAAACTAATTGCAGCTAATTGCAGCGCTAGCGGGCCGCCCGTCCTGGGTACGCTGAACGATAGGGCTGCGGACGTACGAGGAAGACATGCTGAATCCCCAACTAAAACCCCGCAAAGGGCTAAAACGGCTATTGGGCAGCGGGCTAGGACTGTTGCTCGCTGGCTCGCTAGTGACAGGCTGTGCCAAGCTGGTCGCTCAGGTGCTAGCACCACCCGCAGCGATCGACTCGGTTCACTTGGCGCTGGGCAATCCCAGCGCAGCGACGCCTGACATCAGCAATGCCAATAACTATTTGATCGTGCGGCCGCAGTATGTTCTGTCTTATAACCGCGACAAGAGCATTGCCAACTGGGTAAGCTGGCAGCTCAACGAAGACTGGCTGGGACAACTGCCGCGATCGCCCTTTATGCCCGATCCGTCGCTGCCGCGCGGCTGGTATCGCGTTACCACGGGCGACTATACGGGCAGTGGGTTTGACCGGGGGCATCTGGTGCCCGCCGCCGACCGCAACGCCACGCCCGAAGACAGCGAGTCCGTGTTTTGGATGACCAACATCATTCCCCAGTCGCCCGACAACAACCAGGGCCCCTGGGAAAAGCTCGAAAGCTACTCCCGCACGTTGGTGCGTCGGGGGCATACGCTATACATCATCGCGGGCGGCGCAGGCGAAGGTGGTACCGCCCGCAACGGCTCCCGAACCCGCATCGGCCGCAACAACCGGATCTCGGTGCCCGCCGCCATCTGGAAAATTGTCGTTGTGCTCAATGCAGGACAAACCCTTGAGGATATTGGCACCGACACCCGCGTGATTACCGTGATCATGCCCAACGACATGGGCATCAAAGACGACGACTGGCGCGACTATCGCGAATCGGTAGACACAATCGAAGCCATCACAGGCTACGATTTTCTCTCTACTGTGCCCGAAGAAATCCAGGAATTTTTGGAAGCCAAAACGGACAGTCGCTAAGCCTCGCGAATCGCAGCGCTGGGCTTTAGAATCTTCTGAGGCAGCGCATGAAACAGGGCAGCGATCGGCGGAGATTAGTTAGCAAGATGGATGCTCAGTCGTTACACCCCATTCAGGCGCTTCAGCAGCAGGCAGCATCGCTCCTCGTTTACCAGGCAGTGCTGCACAGTGAGGTGGGGCAGGCGTTTCTGCGGCTGTTGACGGCGCTGGAGCGATCGCCCAGCAGTCCCATAGACTGCCTGCGGGCTTATGGAGACTGGTTTTATGCGCTAGCGGCGCAGCGACAAAGCTGGCAATCCCATCTGCTGAGTCAAATCCTATTAGCTGATAATCCCTTCACGCAGCAGGTGCAGCGGGTGGATCTGGCAGACTTGCCCAAACCCCTGGCAGCAGCGGCGGCGGCAGATTTGCGATCGCTCCAGGCGCTCTATGGCTGCACGGGATCTGCTGGTACAGATGGTGGCGCGAATCATCTGGGTCAGTGGGTCGCCACGGCGGCGGGGCTGTCGCTGCCCCCGATCGGTTGGGAATCCGCCGATGACACCACTGATATTGCCAGCGATATCCCAGATTCAGAAGACCTTCGGGCAATCCGGTCGCAGTTGCAAGCAGCCGCCGACTGGGCAACCCGGCTGCCAGAACTGGCCGAGCATTATCGCCGTGCCGGTGTGGGGCAATATGCCCGCTATCGCGCCTTTCGCTGGCAGGGCGGAGTGCTGGAGGGCATTGCCCATCCTGAGCGGCTGCCGCTGACGGCGCTGGTAGGCTATGAGCGGCAAAAACAGCAGCTTTTGCAAAACACCGAGGCACTGTTGGCTGGTGCGCCCGCGCTGAATGTGCTGCTGTATGGCAGCCGGGGTACGGGCAAATCGTCGCTGATTAAGGCGCTGCTGACTCAATATGGCGATCGCGGGTTGCGCCTGGTCGAGGTGAGCAAAGCTGAGCTGGGTCGATTGCCCGATATTTTGCCCATCTTGCGAGCGGTGCCACAAAAGTTCATTATCTTCGTCGATGACCTGTCCTTTGAGGAAGATGATGAAGCCTTTAAGGCGCTGAAGGTGGTGCTGGAGGGCAGCGTAGTGGCGCGATCGCCCAATGTGGTGGTCTATGCCACGTCCAACCGCCGCCATTTGATCCGCGAGTTTTTTGGCGATCGCCCCCGTCCCCAAGATGCCGACGAAATCCACAGTTGGGACACGCTGCAAGAGAAGCTGTCGTTTGGCGATCGCTTTGGGCTGACACTCACCTTTGAACCCGCTGACCAGGATACTTATTTAGAAATCGTGCGCCATCTCGCCCGCCAAGCGGCCCTCGATCTTGACCCCAAAGATTTGGAGTTTCAAGCCCTGCAATGGGCGACGCAGCAAAACGGTCGTTCTGGCCGCACCGCTCGCCAGTTTATCGACTGGGTCAGCGGCAGGCGCACTCAGGCAGTAGCGATCGAGCCAAGTTAGCGGGCTAGTGGCATCCGTGAATCGGCGGCATCCGTGAAAGCTGGAGAAAATTTGCAAACAGCGGCGCATCCGTGAGCCTGCCGAATCTTAACCTGGCCTAAATCTGAAAATTACCCTGTCTTTAGCTACGCCCTCTAGATTGAGAGGGCAAGCTCCATAAGGGAATTCTTTTTATGCTTCAGTCATTTGCTCTGGAAGTTCCCAGCCAGTCTGACTTGCGTCTATTGCTGGAGAAACTGTATCAGGGCAGAAGCTTGCACGCCTTCCGCGCCGGACAAGACATTCCGCTCACGCCACATGAAATTTGGGTTGTCTGCCGGGGCGTAGTGCAGTTAGGCACGTTTTATGACACCGGAGATGAGGCGCTGCTGGGGCTGGCTTCGTCGTCCATGCCGCTGGGGCTGCCGCTAACGCTAATTCGCCCCTATCATGCAACGGCTCTGTCGGATGTGGACTTGATGCGGCTGACCTGGTCAGAGGTCGAGCAATCGCCGACTCTGGCCCAGGGCATCTTTCAGCACATGGCGCGGCGGCTGCGGCAAACGGAGGCCGTGCTGGCGATGGTGGGCTATCGGCGGGTGGAAGATCGGCTGCGCCATCTGCTGGTGCTGTTGAAGCGAGAAGTCGGGCAGCCCGTTGCGGAGGGCACGCGCCTGAGCGTGCGCCTGACCCATCAGCAGTTGGCCAATGCCATCGGCACCACCCGCGTTACGGTGACTCGTCTGATTAGCCAACTGCGCGAAGAGGGCTGGCTGATGATCGACCGCGATCGCCACATTGTTCTGCTGCCCTACGCCAATGTTTAGTAGCAGGGAGGTTTCATTTAGGCGGAGGAAATCCTTGAGTTAAGAACTCAAAGACCCGCTGAACCTGATTTGCTAGGACTCGTGCTCCTTGAGGAACGGT
>RFIF01000161.1 GCA_003695655.1 Cyanobacteria bacterium J069 | reverse complement strand
TGCTCATGTTCACCCCCACCGATGAGCAGACACCCCCGTCCAAAACCCAAAATCCAAAATCTAACACCAGCGGCCCCCAGGCCAACACCAGCGCCATCGAGCTGCTGCCCGTCAAGACCATCCCCAGCCACTTTAGCCAGGTGTTTGATGCGAGCGATCGCGACTTTCGCGCTGTCTTTGGCTGGGAAGACGATCCCCATCGCCGCAACTTTTCGGTGGGGCAGCCCATCGATATGGATGTGCCCATTTGTATCGATCTGGATCGATTTGTAGAACGCAGCAACGGCGTCTTTGGTAAATCGGGCACGGGCAAATCGTTCCTGACGCGGCTGCTGCTGTCGGGCATTATCCGCAAGCGGGCGGCGGTGAACCTGATTTTTGACATGCACTCGGAATATGGCTGGGAAGCCACCAGCGAGGGCGGCTCTCGATCAAGCGTGTCGATGGTGAAGGGACTGCGGCAGTTGTTTCCGGGGCAAGTGAAGATTTTCACGCTTGATCCCCAATCCACCCAGCGGCGCGGCGTGCGCGATGCCCAGGAGCTATTTATCAGCTACGACCAGATCGAGGTGGAAGATCTGGCGCTGGTGCGGGGCGAGCTAAACGTGTCGGAGGCGGCGCTGGAAAACGCCATTATCCTGCGAAACGAGTTTGGCAAAGCCTGGATTTCGCGGTTGCTGTCCATGAGCAATGAGGAAATCCAGGAATTTTGCCAGGTGAAAATGGGCAGCCCCGCGTCGATTATGGCGCTTCAGCGCAAGCTGACCCGGCTGGATGATTTGAAATATCTGCGGCCGGTCTGTCCACATAACTATGTGAACCAGGTGCTGGAGGCGCTGGAATCGGGCAAGCATGTGGTGGTGGAGTTTGGCTCGCAGTCCAACATGCTTTCCTACATGCTGGCGACGAACATCATTGCGCGGCGGATTCATGCCAGCTACGTGCTGAAGGCGGAGCGCTTTTTGCAGACCAAAAATCCGAGCGATCGCCCCCGTCAGCTCGTCATCACCATCGAAGAAGCGCACCGCTTTCTCGACCCTGCCACCGTCCGGCAGACCATCTTTGGCACGATCGCCCGCGAAATGCGGAAATATTTCGTGACGCTGCTGGTGGTCGATCAGCGCCCCTCCGGCATCGACAACGAGGTGATGTCGCAAATCGGCACGCGCATCACCGCCCTGCTCAATGATGAGAAAGATATTGATGCGATTTTTACGGGCGTCTCCGGCGGGCAGGCGCTGCGGTCGGTGCTGGCAAAGCTGGATTCCAAACAGCAGGCGCTGATTCTGGGTCATGCGGTGCCCATGCCCGTCGTCGTTCGCACCCGTCCCTATGACGAAACTTTTTATTCAGAAATTGGCGAAACTGCTTGGGAAGATCTGCCGGACGCTGCTGTGTTTCGTGTCTCCGAAGCAGCCAAGGCTGATCTAGGCTTTTGATTGATTACGCTGAACAAAATTGTTAGGGCTATGAAGAATCGCATACACTTCTATCAAGCTAACTTTCAGTCTTCACCCCTAACCCCTTTTTCCGCGCCCAGTCCCGCAGCGCCAGTTCTGCTTCCACTTCATCCTGTTGTGCCTGTTCCAGAAAGCGATAGAGATCATCCTTCTCGACCCAGTTAAAGGTGGGGCTATGGCTCTGCTCTAAATATTCGCCCGCTTGCAGTTGATAAATCCGCCACTCGCGCCCGTCATATCGCCAAAATTCTGGCACGCCGAGGCTGGCATAAAAGCGGTTTTTGTCGATATCAGTGTGAGTGATGTCTACTTCTACGACTAGATCCGGCGGTGGGTCGGTGGCGAAGTCTACATTGCGCCCGGCAACCTGGGGCTGATGCTGAATGTAGTAGGCGCAGTCGGGTTCTGACCCTCGATTCAGGTCTGCCCGATTCATGGTGGTAGAACCCATCGTCTTAATCTTCATACCTAATTCAACGATCAGAATGATGATGAAACGCTCGATCAGCCGCAGCGCAAATTCATGATCTTCTAAAGGCATAGTGATTTCGAGGGTTCCCTGGTCGTAGGTGAGGCGGGCGGCGCGGCTCTGGGGCAGAGCGTGCACAATCTGCAAGTAGCCGTCCCACGTTAGCCCATGCAGCGTGACGCGCTTTTCGCCCAGAGTTGGTGGGAGGGCGATCGCCTGTGTCGTTTGGGTCAACGCATTCGCCATAGAAAATCACCTCATCAATTTACGTTGTATCTTTGCAGCCTACCCTATTGGTTTAGTTCGGTTTTCCCCCCGTAGTAGCCGAACCTGCTCACTTAGCAGACGGTTAGATGATAAGAAAACACAGTGAACATTTGTTTTGTTTTTTCTGTCTTTTATTAGGGTTAAGCGTCTTGAAGATTTAGTCTACTTTGGTTATTTTGCTTATCGATTTGCTTATGTTCCTCTGGCTACACCCGTTCACCTATTAAGTTCACCCGTTTGGATGAATGCCCGATCCTTTACGAGCGATTAGATTTGTATTATAGTTTTCACACAAGGGTGAACTCATAACGACTTCACATTTAATTCGTCACCCTCTTATTCAGTGCTCCTGCTTGGTTTTCACGCCACACCAAAGTTTTCACCCCTTTGGTTTCAAGGGCAAAGGTCTAAAGGTCTTAAGAAAGGATTACTGCTTTCCTGAAGAATGCTCCTAGTCGTAGTAATATCTACATTTCACATCTAGTTTGGTTCGTCCTTGAGTGATGTGTGGATGCGTCCAGAGAGACGCCCAGGGACGGAGGTTCAAGTTTTCACCTGTTTTCGTCTGAGCGCCGCTTCTTTCGTTCGGATTTCGGCTTTTATTCACCTTAACCGTCTGCCAGTCTTAAAATCGCGCCGCTGCTCTGAGCGGTTGCAGCAAAGCCTTTTTCCTTGGGAAGCAGGCTTATAGACTAGCCTATCTGCTGGCACGGCGTTTAGACATTTGGTTCAAGTTTCCTGTTTCGATTCAAGATTGTTCAACGGAGTCTCGCATCCATGGCAACCGCAAACACCACAGCTAAAACCGCAAAACCGCTGTTTACCGCAGATATGGTGCGCACCTATCTGCACGAAATTGGTCGGGTGCCTCTGTTGACCCACGAGCAAGAGATTGTCTATGGCAAGCAAGTGCAGCAAATGATGGCGCTCCTAGAAGCCAAGACCGCACTGACAGATGAGCTAGAGCGTGAGCCTTCACTGGCAGAATGGGCTACGCGGGTGAATCTGTCGGAAGCAGATTTGAATCAGGCGCTGCGGGTTGGCCAACGAGCCAAGCAGAAGATGATTGAGGCGAACCTGCGGCTGGTGGTGGCGATCGCCAAGAAGTATCAGAAGCGCAACCTGGAGTTCCTTGATCTAATTCAAGAAGGCACGCTGGGGCTAGAGCGCGGCGTGGAGAAGTTTGATCCCATGCGGGGCTATAAGTTCTCGACCTATGCCTACTGGTGGATTCGTCAGGCGATCACGCGGGCGATCGCTCAGCAGGCCCGCACCATCCGCCTGCCTATCCACATCACCGAAAAGCTTAACAAAATCAAAAAGGTGCAGCGTGAACTCACCCAAGAGCTGGGTCGCGCTCCCACTCCTGCCGATATTGCAGAAGCGCTGGAACTAGAGCCAGGACAAATCCGGGAATTCCTGCTGATGGCGCGCCAGCCTGTGTCGCTTGACCTGAAAGTGGGCGACAACCAGGACACCGAGCTGCAAGACCTGCTAGAAGATGATGGCGCATCGCCCGAAACCTACACTGTGCAGGAGTCGCTGCGGCAAGATATCCAAAACCTGCTGGCAGAACTCACCCCCCAACAGCGCGAAGTGCTAGTCCTGCGCTTTGGGCTAGAGGATGGTAACGAACTATCGCTGGCAAAAGTGGGGCAGCGGATGAACATCAGCCGCGAGCGGGTGCGTCAGCTTGAGCGTCAGGCGCTCGATCACCTGCGTCGTCGCAAAGTCAACGTTCGTGGATATTTAGCCAGTTAGATAACTGTCCTTTGGCTGATGTGCATTTAATGCACACTGTGGGATGAATAGAGGTGGAGAGGTGCATAACCCCTCCACCTCTATTGATATGTGGTGATGGAATGGTTCAGAGGCGACGAGCTTGCTCGCGAGGTTCCGAATCATTTTCAGGGTCATCGATTTTTTGCTATTTGGCTGATCCCACTAGCGGTGATTAAGATCACCTCTTTAGGTGAGCAAATCGGGTGATTTGTTCTTATCTCTCGCTCTATAAAGTAAACCAATAGCGATTCAGATTCTCCGTCCCGGTTACGCACATCTGCCCCGATTAATCCCAGGTTCAATTACTGCGATAGGTTCCTGCATAGATTCACTGGGTTAAGCTTCATCAAATTCTGCTAAAGCGCTTTCAGCTCAAGATTTCTCAAAAAAGTTTTGCAACTTTCTGAAATCAAATCTGGAATTTGAACAATCGGCGATGTAGTCTCCCTGAGAGACGGTGGGCGTTTCTAGCTCTTGATTAGCCCCCTTTTTCTTCAAGAGTTGTGAAGTCTATCAAAAGCGTAAATCGATGCTCGTAACCTCTATATAGGTAGAGTGAATTTCTAACTGTAAAGCATTTATGTAATTTTTAGTTTTGTGAAGGAGGACTGCAATGCAAATCTCAATCAACCGTTCCCCCCGGACATGGCAGTCCCTTTGGAATCGTTTTGAAAGGCCCTTCACGGCGCTGTTTTTAACCTTAGGATTGGCAACTGTTGCGCTGGCTCCTGTTCACGGCTACGAAGAATCTAATTTCAGTCAGGCTGGAGTGTCGAGCGTTGCCCGGGCCAATGCGGGATTGCCGACCAGCCAGCGCCTTCCCGATGGCACCTACCTCTATGGACAATCGCAGCAGGCAGAGCAGATTGGCTCCGCTTACATGGTGTTCGAGGTAGACAGCAATCGAGTGGTGGGGGCGTTTTACATGCCCAATTCTTCCTTTGACTGTTTCTTTGGTGAAGTGCAGGCTCAGGAACTGGCGCTAAGTGTGATCGACTCCTATGAGCAAACGGTGCATCCTTACTCGGTGGCGCTGCGGACGGACGCTGCGGTTGCTGCGAATGGCGGTGAGGCGATCGCCCCGCTCAGCCTGGAAGGGTTTCACCCGATCGCCGCCCTCAGCGAAAACGACCAGCGCATGTTGAGCACCTGCAAGGTGGACTACGAACGCTTGAACTAGGGATCAGGTTTCAGGGATCAGGTTT
>RFIF01000160.1 GCA_003695655.1 Cyanobacteria bacterium J069 | reverse complement strand
GCGTAAGCCCTGCCAAAATCTACGCCGCAGCGGGCATTGTCGAATATTGGGTCGTCAATTTGGAAACCCGGCAGCTCATCATCTTCCGCCAAATCCAGGACGGGCAGTACACCTCAGAACAACGCCTTAGCAGTGGCACCCTTTCCCCACTTGCATTTCCAGATCTGGCGATCGCCATCCCATCCATCATTAACCTCTAACCCCTGATCCCCAAATCCCTAAACTCTGAAACTCTGACATCTAACCGCAAAATTCTTGTAACGTGGTAAGGAGTAATTGAGCCAATCCGCCGCCAGTCATGACTGCCACCCTCCCCAACTTGCCCAGCCAATACGACGCTGCGATCGCCGAACCCAAATGGCAACAATATTGGGAAGAGCGGCAAGTCTTTAAGGCAGACCCCAACGCCCCCGGCGAACCCTACTGCGTGGTGATTCCGCCGCCCAACGTCACGGGCAGCCTGCACATGGGCCACGCCTTCGAGCACGCGCTGATCGATGTGCTGGTGCGCTATCACCGGATGATCGGGCGCAACACGCTGTGGCTCCCCGGCACCGACCACGCCAGCATCGCCGTGCAGACGCTCTTGGAAAAGGAACTGCGGCAGCAGGGCAAAACCCGCGATGACGTAGGTCGCGAGGCATTTCTAAAACGCGCTTGGGAATGGAAAGAAGAATCCGGTGGCACCATCGTCGGTCAGCTTCGCCGCCTGGGGCTGTCGGTAGACTGGAGCCGCGAGCGCTTCACAATGGACGAAGGCCTGTCCCAAGCGGTGCTGCACTCCTTCAAGCAGCTTTACGACGAAGGCTTGATCTATCGCGGGCAGTATATGGTGAACTGGTGCCCTGCCAGCCAGTCCGCCGTGTCGGATCTGGAGGTGGAAAACCAGGAGGTGAACGGCCACCTCTGGCACTTCCGCTATCCGCTGACCGACGGTTCCGGCTTTATCGAAGTCGCCACCACCCGCCCAGAAACCATGCTGGGCGACACAGCCGTCGCCGTGAACCCGACCGACTCGCGCTACCAGCACCTGATCGGCAAAACCCTGCGCCTGCCCATTACCGAGCGCGAAATTCCGATCATCGCGGATGATTACGTGGATGCCAGCTTCGGCACGGGCGCGGTGAAAATCACACCGGCCCACGACCCCAACGACTTTGAAATGGGCAAGCGCCACAACCTGCCTTTCATCAATGTGATGAACAAAGACGGCACGATGAACGAGGTCGCCGGGCCGTTCCAGGGACTCGATCGCTTCGATGCCCGCAAGAAAGTCGTGCAGCGCCTCCAAGACGACGGCTTTTTGGTGAAGGTGGAAGATTACAAAACGACGGTTCCTTATAGCGATCGCGGCAAGGTGCCGATCGAGCCACTGCTCTCGACCCAGTGGTTTGTGAAGATTCGCCCGCTGGCCGACAGCGCCCTCGATCGCCTCGACAACTACAATGAACCTGAATTCATCCCCGAACGCTGGAAGAAGGTCTATCGCGACTGGCTGGTGAGCCTGCGCGACTGGTGCATCTCGCGGCAGCTCTGGTGGGGGCATCAGATTCCTGCCTATTACGCCATCAGCGAGACGGGCGGCGTAATTACTGACGACACGCCGTTTGTGGTGGCCACGTCGGAAACAGAGGCGCGATCGCAGCTTGTGGCTCGCTATGGCGAAGGCGTGCAGGTGCAGCAAGACCCCGATGTGCTGGACACCTGGTTTTCCGCTGGACTCTGGCCCTTTTCCACGATGGGCTGGCCGGAACAGACGAACGACCTAGCGACCTACTATCCCACCACGACGCTGGTCACGGGCTTCGACATCATCTTTTTCTGGGTTGCCCGCATGACCATGATGGGCAAGCACTTCACAGGCAAGATGCCGTTCCAGTATGTCTACATTCACGGGCTGGTGCGGGATGAGAATAACAAGAAGATGTCGAAGTCCTCGAACAACGGCATCGACCCGCTGCTGCTGATCAACAAATACGGCACCGACGCGCTGCGCTATACGCTCGTCCGCGAGGTAGTGGGCGCAGGGCAAGACATTCGCCTGGAATATAACCGCAAGACCGACGAATCGCCCTCGGTGGAAGCGTCGCGCAACTTCACCAACAAGCTGTGGAACGCCTCCCGGTTTGTGATGATGAACCTGGACGGACAAACGCCCGCACAGCTCGGCGAACCCGGCTCGGAAGGACTGGAGATGAGCGATCGCTGGATTTTGTCGCGCTATCACCAGACGATTCAGCAAACCCGCCACCAAATCGATAACTTTGGGCTGGGCGAAGCGGCGAAGGGTCTGTACGAGTTTATCTGGGGCAACTTCTGCGACTGGTATATCGAGCTGGTGAAGTCGCGGCTCCAGGATGCCAATGGGGGCGATCGCCGCCGTTCGGCTCAGCAAACCCTGGCAACCGTGCTAGAAGGCACGCTGCGCCTGCTGCATCCCTTCATGCCCCACGTCACCGAAGAAATTTGGCACACGCTGACGCAAACAGGTGAAGAAGCAACCCTGGCGCTCCAGTCCTATCCCGTCGCCGACCCGCAGCGAATTAATTCCAACCTGGAAGACCAGTTTGGGCTGATCTTCGACACGATTCGCACCGTGCGAAACCTGCGCGCCGAGGCAGACATCAAACCCGGCGTGAAAATTCGGACGGTGCTGCAAACGGAGAATGCCCAAGAGCGGGCGATCCTCACCGCTGGTCAGACCTACATTAAAGATCTGGCGAAGATCGAGGCTCTCTCGATTGCAGAACCCATAACAGTGCCGCCCAGTAGTCACGACTCGCTGCCGTCGCCCAACGAGTTTGAGTCGGAAGCGATGCATCTGGCCCAAGAAGCTGCCGAAGCCGCTTACAAGGCCGTGGAAGGCGTCAATTTTGGTTCGCTGGAGCGCTATCGCAAGCTGATTGTGACGCTGGGGCTGCTGACGGCGCTGCTGCTGGTATCGCGGGCAGTGCTGGCGACGGTGCATTCGCTGAACGGGCTGATTTTGGTCACGCCGCTGCTGAAGCTGATCGGCTTTGGCTATACACTGTGGTT
Source organism: Cyanobacteria bacterium J069 (assembly GCA_003695655.1). Classification (GTDB taxonomy): domain Bacteria; phylum Cyanobacteriota; class Cyanobacteriia; order Elainellales; family Elainellaceae; genus Thermoleptolyngbya. The sequence goes on along the minus strand of RFIF01000160.1, from coordinate 6,116 downwards.
TGCAGTACGCTATCTGTCTACTGCCGCCAAGCGCCGCGAGTTCAGCGATGCGGTCAACCGCATCACCAAAGACATTCTGGGCGATGCTCTCGAATCGAACTCGGAACAGTCAGCCACCCAAATTTCATCCCCTGCGCCAGCCTCGGCTCCTGTCCCCGTGCCCAGCTTAAATGAGGTTCCAGCGCCTCCGGGTGGTGCGCCACAGTCGATGGTGGGTGTCGTGCGGACGGTGCAGGTGTCTGTGCCGCTGGCGGGCGTGGTGGATGTCGCCGCCCTTCGGGCTAAGATTGAGAAAGACCTGGCAAAGGCAACTGCTGAGGCAGACAGCCTGCGATCGCGCTTGAGCAATGCCAGCTTTGTAGATCGAGCGCCATCTGCGGTCGTTCAGGGTGTGCGGGACGCGCTGTCGGAAGCGGAAACCCAGGCAGAAATGTTGCGCGATCGCCTCTCTCGGTTATAAATAACCCGCCGGGTGCTACTGTAAATACTCCCCTGTGTCTATGCATCTTATGGAGATTTTTAAGCCGAGCCGTCTCTATCGGTAGTCTGCGACACTATCAGATGTGACAGTTCTGAATCTTCATGGAATCCGGCTGCGATCGCCTTAGCCTCTGACCAGCGTCGGGAGTATACTTTACTCTTAAGGATTCACAAATCTTCTCAATTACTGCTCGATTCTGATGCTCTACCTGGCTCAGGTGACAACGCGAGATTCCGAGGGGAAGGCGGGGCTACGATTGTTAGCCCAAAAGCGTGCTGAGTATGTATGGGCAGTTTGTGAGTCGAGCGACCTGCTCTGGGCCGAAGCCGCCGCCGCCTATACAGAAGGCATGTTGGTGTTGGTGGAGATGAGCAGCTCGATGAAAATTAAGCAGGTTCAAGACGCCAAGCCTTGGGTCTTAGAGATTGTTCAGGACTATCTGAGTGCGGGTGTTTCGCCCACGCTGCTGCAAGAAGAAGCGCAGCGGGTTGAGCAGTGGCGACAGTCCTACACGATGAAAGAGCAGGAAATTGGGCGACGCGCTTTAGAAGTTGAAGCCTGGCGCGACCAGATTCAGGAATTGGAGGAAAATCTAAAGCGCGAAAAAAAGCAGATTGAAATGATAGCTCATGACCTCCGCCACAACCCCAGCGCTGAGGCGGAGACTCACGGTGCAGGGGAAGCCCTGAAGCCCTCTGCTGTCAGCAACAATAGCCACAGCGGTAGCCAAGATTTGCCGGTGCAGAAACCGAATGGAGAATCTCAGCCCGTTTAACGCTTGCTGTAGGCACTTGACTTTAAGTATTTGCTTTAGACGATCGATTTTTTGTGCTTATCGCCCTCCGCAGGTTCAGCAAGGCGATTTAGCACTCTGATCACCAGCCACCTAGAGCGAGGGTCGCGCAGCCGCGCCGCATGATCATTCTCACTCTCAAACAAACAGGACTTACGCAGTTGAAACGAGTTTTATAGATTCTGGATGATTTTTCGCAGGCTGCGCCCGTGAAAAATCATCTAACTGCGTTAGTCCTAACAAAGATTGGTGCAAGCAGTCTCCTGGGGGCGAAACCGTTAAAATGATTGGCACTAGCCAATATTCATCTTGCTCCCAGGAGACTTACGCTAAAAACCTGGTAAGCAAAAACCTAGTAGGCAGATGCATTCGCTTGCAGATCTGCGGATGAGAAGAGCAGGGCTTCGATGCGGTCGAGCGCCAGATCTAGATCGTCGTTCACCACCTGCACATCAAACTCATTGGCGGCATCAATTTCAGCGCGGGCCCGCTCCAAGCGACGGGCGATCGCCTCTTCTGAGTCTTGCCCCCGCCCTCGCAGCCGTTGCTCTAACTCACCCATTGATGGCGGCAGCACAAAAATTCGCAGCGCCTCTGGAAAAGTATCTCGAATCTGCCGTGCCCCTTCTAGTTCAATTTCCAAAATGGCCCATTTGCCTGCCTGCACAGCAGCCTGGACTGGACGACGAGGCGTGCCATAGCAGTTTCCGGCAAACTCGGCCCACTCCAGCAGCTCGCCTTGCTCCACCAGTGCCTGAAATTCAGCACGGCTCAAAAAGAAATAGTGCTGCCCATCCACCTCGCCCGGACGGGGACTACGAGTGGTAGCTGAGACCGACAGATAAAACTCAGGATGACGTTTCATCAAGGCTTTGAGGAGGGTACCTTTGCCAACTCCGCTCGGCCCAGTTAAGACAATCAGCCTGCCACTTGACCAACGTTCTTGCATGTAACAACCGCAACCAAAACCTCAGGATCTTTATTCTACATGCAGTTAAAGGCATGCAGCTAAAGGTGCATACATCAGGTGCATACATCCGCCGCTCTCTCAACACTCTGACTGCCTGTCACCTCCAGCGTCTAAAGAGGTGGTTTGGTGCTTGGCGAGTCTGCCCCAACCTCTCCGGCTGTAGGGCGCTAGTCGTCCTGGGTTTCCTTGCTCACCATGAAACGATTAGCAACAGTTTCTGGCTGAATGGCCGACAGCACGACATGACCAGAATCCGTCACAATGACTGCGCGGGTGCGGCGACCATAGGTCGCGTCAATCAACTGTCCCCGATCGCGCGCGTCGCTAATGATACGCTTGATGGGAGCCGATTCGGGGCTGACAATCGCAATCACCCGGTTTGCCGACACGATATTCCCGAAACCAATATTAATGAGCCGGATATCCATACAATTCCATACGAAACAGAGATAGGCAGAATCGATATGTGAGGCAAGAAGATTGCCTCCGACAGATCAGCGCTCAGCGCGCTCAGCGCCAGCCCGTTAGAAAACAATACGTCTAGTCACTGACCATGGTTTTGGAGAGGGGCGTAATCGTCAGACTCGCATTAACAGTACTTGTATCAATAGAAACATGTACTGACCGTCATCCTCAATCAATGGTAATCATTCTGACCAATAATAGGATGTTTTATGAAAATAATTTCACTCTGATAAAACCAAACACACTGCTGTTTTTTGCAATGTCAAACCCCAAATTTTGCCTATGCGATTTGTGTAAGCATGGGCAGGACTATACGTACTTCCCCCATCCGGGTGATGTATGAGCTAAAAATTTAGTTCAACGATGAAAACTCTGCTATTTCTTTCTAAAACTTGTGCAACCTGTTGACTTTACGACTCTGATGGCGGCTTGTGCTGAACTGCGGGCAAGCTGGCTCCCGGCGCGGCTGGAGCAAGTGGTGCAGCGCGATCGCCACACGATTGCCCTCTGCCTGCGCACGTTTGAGCAGCGGGGGTGGCTGACGGTATCCTGGCATCCACAGGCAGCGAGAATTTGCATTGATACGCCGCCGCCCAAAGGAGCCGACACCTTTACCTTTAGCCAGCAGTTGCGGCATCAGTTGAATGGTCTGGCGCTGGTGGCAATTGAGGCGATCGCCCCGTGGGAGCGCGTGCTGGATTTGCAGTTTGCCCGCCGACCGGGCGACCCTGCCCTGTGGCATCTCTACGTGGAGATCATGGGTAAATACAGCAACGTCGTGCTGACCACTGCCGAAAACCAGATCGTCACCGTGGCGCATCAGGTCAGCGCCCAGCAGTCGAGCGTGCGTCCCGTGCTCACTGGCCAGCCCTATGAGTTTCCGCCGGGCTTGACGGACTCGGTGCCCAGCCTGGACGAGCCGCGCGATCGCTGGCAAGAGCGGGTAGCGCTGATCCCCGGCCCGCTGAAGCGCAATCTGCTGAAAGCCTATCGGGGGCTAAGCTCGGCGCTGGTGCTGCGGCTGATTTCGGCGGCGGGGCTGGAGCCAGAGCAGGAAACCGAGTCTTTAACTGAGGCAGAATGGGCGCGGTTGGGCGATCGCTGGCAGGCCTGGCTGACAGCGCTGCAAACCGAGCGATTTTCTCCCGGCTGGCTGCCCGACGGCTACACGGTGCTGGGCTGGGACGATGCGATTCCGGCAGAGTCGGTGCAGGCGCTGCTCAGCCGCTACTATACCGACGAACTCAACCGCCAGGTCTTTTCCCAACTGCGCCACCAGTTAAACCAGCGCCTATCGAACCTGCTCAACAAGCTCTATACCAAAGCAAACGATTTTCAGTCGCGGCTGACGCAATCCGACGATGCCGATCGCTATCGCCAGCAGGCCGATTTGCTAATGGCGCACCTGCACGCATGGCAGCCTGGACTAAAAGTAATCGAGCTGGCGGACTTTGAAACGGGAAAACCCGTGAAGATTGCCCTCGACCCTGAGAAGAATGCGGTGCAAAATGCCCAGGCGCTTTATAAGCGACACCAGAAATTGCGGCGATCGCGCCTAGCCCTAGAACCTTTACTCACAGAAGCACAAGCCGAAATCCACTACCTGGAGCAGGTGCAGGTCGCCGTGCTGCAAGTAGAAATCTACACTGCGCCTGAAGATCTAGAAGCGCTAGAGGAAATCCGCGAGGAGCTAGTTCAGCAGCGCTATCTCGATGATCCCGACCAGCGCTATCGCCAAACTGCCGCCACGACAAACTTCCGCCGCTACCACACGCCCAGCGGCTTTGAGGTGCTGATTGGGCGCAACAATCATCAAAACGACCAGCTGATCTCGCGCACCGCTACTGACTATGACCTCTGGTTTCACAGCCAGGAAATTCCCGGGAGCCATGTGCTACTGCGGCTGCCTGCGGGCGCATCACCCGACGATGCCGATTTGCAATTTACCGCTGACTTGGCGGCCTACTACAGCCGCGCCACCCAGAGCGACCAGGTGCCCGTTATTTACACCGAGCCGCGCTACGTGTTCAAGCCCAAGGGTGCACGACCCGGCACCGTGATTTATAAACAGGAGCAGGTGCTTTGGGGACAGCCGCAGCGAGCCAAGCAGTGGCTAGAGACGAGTGCCCACTCAACGCCCATCGCGCCACCGGAACCCGTTGCCCGATGAGCCGTGTGATTTGGCTGGGGCTGCTGCTGAGCCTGCTGGGGCTGTTTCTCAGCCTGTGGGTGGTGGTGCCTGCGCCGACTTTTGCGCTGCTGCCGCTGGGCGTGGGCGCGCCGGAGATTAGCCCGCTGCTGCTGGTGCTGAATGGGCTGCTGTGGGTTGGCGCGATCGCCCTCAGCCGTCTCCAGCGTCGCCCCCGGTTTCGCCAAATTGCCCATAGCGCGATCGCCCTCAGCCTCATTGCTGTGCTCCTGAGCAGTGTCCCAATGCTCCAACTGCCCAGCACTGTGCGGCGTGCAGAACAGTCGATGCGGGAGGCGCTGGGCGAAACCTACGGAGCCTCCGGGGAAGTGGCCAAAACCTGGCGATCGCAGCCCTTCGTCTGGCTCGACCTAATGCGCGGCATCCCGATCCCCGCTCAAGTCCTGGCGGAATCGGTAGAATACGCTGCTGCTGACGGCACGCCGCTGCGCCTGGTGAAATATCAGCCTGCCGCAGCACCCGCCCGCAAAATGGGCGTCATTGCCGCAATCTATGGCGGTGCATGGCGATCGGGCGACGCTGAGGAAAACGCAGCCTTCAATCGCTACTTGGCAGCGCAGGGCTACACTGTGATCGCGCTAGACTATCGCCATGCGCCCGCTTACCCCTTTCCAGCCCAGCTTCAGGATGTGCAGGCGGGTTTACAACTCATTCGCCAGCGGGCAGAGGACTGGGGCATTGACGGCGATCGCCTGGCATTAATCGGCTGGTCGGCGGGGGCGCACCTGGCGACACTGGCGGCCTTTCAACCCAACGCAATCCCTGTGCGGGCCATCGTCAGCTATTACGGCCCCGTTGACTTGGCGGAAGGCTATCGCAGCCCGCCGCGCCCCGACCCAATCGACACGCGAGCCGTGCTGACAGATTTTTTACAGGGCACGCCCGACAGCCGCCCCGCCGACTATCGCGCCGCCTCGCCCATTACCTACGTGCGCCCTGGCCTGCCGCCCACGCTGCTAATTTACGGCGATCGCGACCATATTGTGAAACCCGAATTTGGGCAGCAGCTCTATCGACAGCTCGTCGCCAACCAAAATACCGCCGTCCTCCTCCGCCTGCCCTGGGCAGAGCACGCCTTCGACGCTGTGTTTCGCGGCATCGGCAATCAGATCGCGCTTTACTACACCGAACGGTTTTTGGACTGGGCGATCGGGCAATAGAAATAGGACTTACGCAGTTGAATAATTTTTCGCGGGCG
>RFIF01000159.1 GCA_003695655.1 Cyanobacteria bacterium J069 | reverse complement strand
CCCTGACCCAGCTCGACCCGCCGTCCGTCGCGCTGCTGCCGATTTATCAAGACCTGCTGCAAGCCAACGTGGACGTGCCGTTTTTGCATTTCCGCATTGCCCAAATCCACCTCCAGCAAGCGGATTGGGCGGCCGCCCGGCAGTCTTTGCTAACCTACCAAAACACGCGGCTGGGGCGCAGCGACCTCGGCGCAGACCTGCTGCTGGCCGACCTAGAGCGGCAAACCGACAACCTGGATGCCAGCGCCCGCCGCTACGAAGCCATCCTCGCCCAAAATCCGCCGACTGCGGTGAAGCTGGATGCGCTGCTAGGCCTGAGCAATATCCGTCGCCGCCAGGGCAATTTGGCAGTCGTCAGCCGCTTTTATGACGACATCCTCAGCCGCGAACCAAATCAGCCCCGCGCCCAGATCGCCAAACTCAGCCACCAATATGAACTCGGCGCACTCTCCGATGCGGCCGCCGAGCAAGCCCTAGCGCAATGGCTGGCAGGCAAGTCGCCCCTGTCGACCTATCCAGAGCTATACAACCTGGTCGGCGCACTGCCCGCCACCGAGCAGCGTGAATCGCTGTACCTCAGCCTGCTGGAAGCTAAACCGGGCAACCTGCCCATCGAGCGACGGCTGCTTCAGGTAATCGCCCAGCGTGATCCGGAGGAAGCGCGATCGCGCTTGAACACCGTCCTGGCCAACCAGAGCGACCCGGTTTCCGGCTACTTCCTCCAGGGCGAACTGGCGCAGACCCTCGGCGATCTGGCCCTGGCCAGCGACGCTTACGAGCGCATCTTGCAGGCGCAGCCCAACGACATCGGCGCACTCTCAGCGCTGGCAGGCGTGCGGTTCCAGCAACAGCAATACGCCCTCGCGCAACGCCTCTATCAACAAGTCCTCGCTCAGCGACCCAGCGACCTGGAAACCCAGCGCGTGATGGCGGAACTCTATCTAGTGCAAGACCAGCTCCAGCGGGGCGTCCGCCAATTGCGGCAGGTGCAGGCTGCCCAGGAAGCGCAAGGTGTGACAGACCCGGCAGTGAGCGATCGCCTCCAACAAGTTGAACTCAACCTGCTGCGCCGTCGGGGGCACCAGCCTTACTGGGAGCGCTATTGATCGCTGGCGGAAATGAGATTCCCCCTAGCCCCCTTAGTAAGGGGGGAATCGAGCCGCTCAAAATCCCCCTTGCTCAAGGGGGATTTAGGGGGATCGCACCTCGGAATTGATCAATCGAAAACCATGCTCCCTTAACCCGAAACCCTCACCCCTGACTCTTCAAAAACCTTCCATGCAGCGTTCTTTTATGCATCGCCAAACTTCTGCCATGCGTTCACAAAAAAAATCACAGAACTATTCACAAAAGCGTTCGTCTAACTGCTTCTCAAAGCATTCAGCCAAGCGTTCGATTTGGCTTTCACTGTTGCTGATTAGCGGCTTGCCTTTGGTGAATACTGTGGCGATCGCCCAAACGGAACTTCCCGACTATCGCCAAAACGCCATCCCGCGAGAAACCAAACCCGGCAATAGCCCCGCCACAGGCACACCCAACCAGGCAACCCTGCCCGCCACCGTGCAGCTCAAGCCGCTGTCGCCGGGGCAGTATGTGCTGGAATTTAACCGCAGTCCCGTCGTGGGCACGCGGCTGCAACTGCGCGGCATTTACGACGAATCGCGGCTGCGGTTTACGCGCCCGCGCAACTGGGAAACCCAATCGGTGAAGGTGTCGCTGCGGTTTCGCCATTCGCCTGCACTCTATGCCACCCGGTCGAACTTGACGGTGATGATCAACGGGGCCAGCGTCGGCAGCGTGCCGCTCAACAAGCCCCAGGGCGAAATCGGCACCGCCATTTACGACGTGCCCACCAACCTGCTGCAAGACTATAACGAAGTCGTGATTGCGGTGCTGCAAAACAACTCGCCCACCTGCACCCAAGACCCCTATGATCCGTCGCTGTGGACGGAGATTTTACCCGATTCCAAGGTTGTCTTTGACCTCGCGCCCAAGCCCGTGCCGCTGGATTTCAGCCGCTATCCGTTCCCCCTATTTGACGAACTCAGCCTTAGCCCTAATGAATTAGCGTACCTGCTGCCCAACACCCCGGATGAAGCCTGGCTCACGGCGGCCAGTCGATTTCAAAGCAGTCTGGGACGGCTGGCACAGTTTCGCCCCATCGACACGCGCTTGGTGAACCAAGTGGGCGAACTAACCCCCGGCGAGCGCCTGGTCGTCATCGGCACAACCCAGACGCAGCCTACCTTGAAATCGCTGAAGCTGCCGCTAAAACTCCAGGGCGATCGCTGGCTAGACGAAACCCAAAAACCCATTGCCGACGACGTGGGCGTGCTGATGCTAACCACCACACCGGACGCAAAGAGCCTGGTGCTAATCGCTACGGGCAACACGCCTGCCGCTGCCAGCAAAGCCGTACAATTTCTGCTGCAAAGCCGCGATCGCCAGATCGGCACGGGCAGCGTGATTCTGGTCAAAGATCTGGCAGAAGTGCCCACGCCCGCCCCCCGCGACTGGCCCGGCTATCTGCCCATTGAAAACTCTTTTCAGCTCAAAGACCTGAACACTCAAGCCAATGAGCCATTCCAGGACATCACCACTCGCGGTTCCGATGCGCCGCCGATCGAAATCGACTTTCGCGCCCTGCCCGACGATCGCTTTTTGGT
>RFIF01000158.1 GCA_003695655.1 Cyanobacteria bacterium J069 | reverse complement strand
CTGTTGTGTCGTAACTCTAGCCTCTCATGACTCTCTACCCTCCTCGTCCATTCCCTCGTGTTTATTGGGTTTCACCTACTTCTGTCAGGCAGTCAGGGTTTAGGCAGGCAAACCTTGGAGCTGATTAAAGTATTGGCAATGAGAAAGGGAGTTCGTGCGCTTCATCTTGAAGTCGAGCGATCGAATTTCAAGGCTCAGAATCTCTACATTCAGGCAGACTTTGAAGTCCGTGAACGGTATGTCTTGATGTCTACAAAGCTGCCATAAATAATGTCGCCTCCGGTAGCTTCTATAGCTTAATGATCCCTTGCTGGAGGGCGTTAACTACAGCATGAGTGCGATCGCCAGCACCGAGCTTGATCATGACATTAGTCACATGAAATTTGACTGTATTTTCGGTGATGCTGAGTTCTGTGGCGATCGCCTTGTTGTTTTTGCCTTTTGCCATCAATGATAAAACTTCAAATTCGCGATCGCTCAGAGCAGGGCGCTCCATCCGGGCGGCTAACCGCGTCCCAATTTTTGCCGAAACATAGTGTTGCCCCTCGCTAACAGCTCGAATGACTTCGATAATTTCCAGACAGGGCGTGTCTTTTAGCAAATAAGCTTTGGCTCCTGCTCGCAATCCCTGATAAATATCCTCGTCTGTTTCGTAGATCGAGAACATAATAATTGCTGCATTTGGAAATTCTGAGCGAATGGTATTAATAGCTTCTACTCCACTAACTTGGGGCATTTGTAAATCTAGAATTGCTACATCGGGCTGATGAATGCGAAACTGCTCGATTGCCTGGAGTCCGTTGTCCGCTTCGGCAACCACGCTCATATCTGATTGGTCGTTCAAAATATCCACTAATCCCTGACGTACGACGGGATGATCATCGGCAACTAAAATGCGGATTGTTTTAGGAGATGGGCGCGACATGGTTCGTTCGAGCAATACAATAGCGAGGGTTTTGATTAGGTTGTTTTGATACGTTTATGGAAGCATAGGGTCGGCAATGCTGACAGTAACGGTGGTGCCATGTCCTGCCTGACTCACAAGGTGCCAGGTTGCGCCGATGCGAGTTGCACGCTGCTGCATTCCCAACAGACCAAATCCACGGGTGGGTGATTGTGGCTCAAACCCGCAGCCATCGTCGCGTATGCTCAACTGCAACGTTTGCGAGTGGTATCTGAGGTTGACCTGGATTGTTTGGGCATTGGCGTGGCGCAGAGCATTGGTGATCGATTCTTGGGCAATGCGGAGCAGATTCAGCCCCAGATCGGGATGAAGCCGATAGGGAGTACCGTCGATTGCCAGGTTAATAGAAATGGACTGACCTGATGAAGCCTGGGCGATGAATTTGGCGATCGCCTTTGCCAGATCCTCGTATTCTGCTGTTTCAAGATACAAAGTCCAGACCGAACGCCGAGCCTCTGCCAGCCCTTCTCGCGCCAGAGCTTGGGCAGTCAGCAGATGGTTCTGAGCTTTTTCTGCCTGAGTCGTCGCAAAATGGGTAGCCGCTTGGAGCTGCATCAAAATACCCCCAAAGGCCTGTGCCAGGGTATCGTGAATCTCGCGGGCCATGCGAGTGCGTTCTTGCAGCAGTGCCAATTGCTGAGCTTCTTCTGCCAGTCGCGTCAGTTGAATCGCTAAAGTTGCCTGTTGTGCGAGCGACTGAACCAACTCTAACTCGCTCTCTGAGAAAGTTTCGCGGTTGTGGTAGGCAAACTCAATGAATCCCAGCGGCTGTTCATCTTGTTTCAGCAGCGTGCAGACGATGCCTTGCTTGTTTTGCTGCCGATAGAATTCTAGACAACCTGGCAAAAATAGGTGCGGTTCGGTGTCGGTGTTAAAGGGTATGGGTTTTGACGATCGCAATAGAATTTCCCATCCGAGCCATGTTTGAGCGGTAGCCTTCGTGGTGTAGGGCGGAGAAAGGCTAATCTCATCATCGATCAAGCTAACCAAAGTTTGCAATGTCTGATCGTGCGGATTGTAGAGAACGATCTGAGCATTTTGGGTATCAAATTGCATGGCAAGTTCTTGCAATAGATGCCCCAAAAAAGCATTCATATCTGGATCGCGAGCCAGCCAATCAATGCTGCGACGCATGGCATCATTCGCTTTTGCCAACTCTACCGCCCGGTTTTGTTCAGCTTGCAAGATTAGCTTTTGAGTGCGATCGCGCTGAATAGCACTACCAATACAATCAGCCATCGTTTTCAAAACTGCCACTTCAGCAGGGTTGAACTGAATGGGAGCGCGGCAATAATCAAAACACAATATGCCCCACCAGTAACCGTTGGCCCGAATAGGAACTGCATAGGTAGACTGAACTTGAATATTTGCTAACCAACTCCTCAGTGGCTCATCCCATTCCTCTAGAAGCCCACCAAAGCCATCCATCTCCAGAAAATATTTTCTGAACGCATCACTTAGCTCAGCGGCTTCGGCAGGCCCAATGCTATCGCGAATAATTTCAAATTTGGGATTCCGGCATTTAAGAATCGCATCCAGATAACGAACCGGCATCGAGGATGAGGATTCGTAGACATTTTCAAGCACCTCAAGGCGATCGCAGCCTGTTCCCTCAATCAAAATGGTGAGCGCAGTATCCATCGCTACCTCAATGCTGTCTTGGGTCAGCAAGACATTCGCTGCTTTAGCCGTAACCTCTAGCAGTTGATCTCGCCTGAGCAGCAGTTGATTATAAGCTTCTAATTCGGTGGCTCGTTGTTGAGTGATTTGTTCGCGTTCTTTGCGGGTGCGATCGCGCTGAATAGCACTACCAATACAATCGGCGATCGTCATCAATACTGAAATTTCGGCAGCACTAATCTGAACTGGCGCTCGACAATAGTCTAAACATAATATTCCCCACCACTGTCCTTTTACGTGAATTGGAACTGCGTAGGCAGACTGAATGTTGATAGACGCTAGAACACTCCGCATGGGATCACTCCATTCTTCCAGGAGTCCGCCAAAGCCCTTTCCTTCTAAAAAGTATTGTTCCAGGAAGTCTAAGCCGAGCAGTTCAGCCGGGACACGTTTGGAGCCAAAAGTCACACTTATAGGCAATACGTCAGAGATCGTCCACTCGTAAATGAAATCACAGAAATTTGGCAAAGGCGTTGCAGATTCAAACACATTTTCCAGAACGATCACAAAATCGCAGTCGATGCCTTCTCCTAACACCTGAAGCGCCATGTTAACTGCTTCGTCAAAGTTATCAAGAGTCAGCAAGACATTGGCTGCTTTGGCCGTAACTTCCAGGAGGCGATCGCGCTTTTGTAGCATTAGACTTTAGAATCTCTGATTAGATTTGAAGTAATTTGTCTGGTGTTAGCTTTGTTAGCTTTTTGGGGTTTGCGCTCAGCGCAATTTCTGATTCCTGCTGTCAGTTTATGCCTCGTTTATGCCTCAGAGTTTATGCCTCAGAGTTTATGCCTCAGAGTTTATGCCTCAGAGTTTATGCCTCAGAGCCTGCCCTGCGGTTTTGCGAGAACACTCGCCCCCTTAGAATTGACTGGCAAATGAACGGACAAATGAGCGGACAAACCTTTTAGCGTAGCGGTTAGGTTGACCCTACCGGCAATAGAGCCAAGCCTGCCGTGCCGACTCCAGAGTTGATCGGTTCAACCCACAACGACGGCTGTCTGCACCAACGGGCGCAGCTCGCCGCTGCCCGCGTCGCTTGTTTTGCCAGTCCATTTTGCTAGTCCACTATGTTTTGCCAGTCCACAACTAGCTCGTCTCCTGGCGATCGCTTAATCAGCACTGCTGCTATTAATATTTCGCCATTAGTTCTCAAAGATTGGCAAGGTCGCCAGGCCATTGCCAAGACCAGTAACAAAATCATGGTTCTCGCGTCCTATTGCTAGCCTGTGTCATGGTGGGAGACAGCGAACGCCAGGAATTTAACAAAACGAAATCTTTTCTGGCTGCCTTCTCATCATCTGGATCTGTCACAGTAGGAGCTAAGGCCCGCCACTGGGATATCGCTGCAATACAGGTCTGATGGAGGCGTTATGCGCGCAGTGCTAATGGCAGGGGGTTCGGGAACGCGGCTGCGACCGCTGACCTGCGATTTGCCCAAACCCATGGTGCCAATTTTGAATCGCCCAATCGCCGAGCATATTATCAACCTGCTGCGGCGACATGGAATCACGGAAATCATTGCCACGCTGCACTACTTGCCCGACGTGATGCGGGACTATTTTCAAGACGGCAGCGACTTTGGGGTGCAGATGACCTACGCCGTGGAGGAAGACCAGCCCCTCGGCACAGCGGGCTGCGTCAAGAATGTGGCAGACCTGCTGGACGAAACCTTTCTGGTGATCAGCGGCGACAGCATTACCGATATTAACCTCAGCGAGGCGATCGCCTTTCACAAGCAAAAGGGCGCAAAAGCGACGCTGGTGCTGGCTCACATTGCCAACCCGCTGGAGTTTGGCGTGGTGATTACCGACGAGGAAGGGCGCATCCGGCGATTTCTAGAAAAGCCCTCCAGCAGCGAAATTTTTTCTGACACGGTGAACACAGGCACCTACATTCTGGAGCCGGAGGTGCTGGACTACCTGCCGGCCAACGAAGAATCCGACTTTTCCAAAGACCTGTTTCCACTGCTGCTGGAAAAAGACCTGCCGCTCTATGGCTACGCTGCCAAAGGCTACTGGTGCGATGTGGGGCACCTGGACGCCTATCGGGAGGCGCAATATGCAGCGCTATATCAGCGTGTGAAGCTGGAGTTTGAAGGTGAAGAGCGATCGCCCAATCTCTGGGTTGGGCAAAACACCCACATCGACCCCACTGCACACATTGACACACCTGTAATTATTGGCAGCAACTGCCGCATTGGCCCCAGAGCGGCGATCGCCGCAGGCACCATCATTGGCGACAACGTGACCGTCGGGGCCGATGCCGACCTGAAGCGCCCGATTCTGTGGAACGGCGTTACGGTAGGCGACGAGGCCCACCTGCGGGCCTGCGTGGCCGCTAGGGGAACGCGGGTCGATCGCCGCGCCCACGTCCTGGAAGGAGCAGTCATCGGCTCCCTCTCGGTGATTGGCGAAGAGGCGCTGGTCAATCCCGATGTCCGCATCTGGCCCAGCAAACGCATCGAGCCGGGTGCCATTCTCAACATGAACCTGATCTGGGGCCATGCCGCCCACCGCAACCTGTTTGGGCAGCGGGGCGTCTCGGGTCTGGCGAATGTAGACATCACGCCAGAGTTTGCGGTGCGGCTGGGCGCGGCCTTTGGCTCCACACTGAAGCCGGGCAGCCAGGTGACGGTCTCCCGCGATCAGCGCAATATCTCGCGCATGGTGTCGCGATCGCTCATTGCGGGCCTGATGTCCGTCGGCGTGCATGTGCAAAACCTGGAGGCCACTGCCATCCCCGTCGCCCGCGCCGTCGCCCCCAGTCGCAATGTTGCCGCCGGGATTCACGTCCGCGTCCATCCAGAGCGATCGGATCACATCCTGATTGAATTTTTCAACCACAAAGGCATCAACCTCTCCAAAGGCCAGGAAAAAAAGATCGAAGGCGCATATTTCAAAGAAGACTTCCGCCGCGCTCAGATTCAAGAAATCGGCAATGTGGTCACGGTAAATCAGGCCAGCGACATTTATTGCGACAGCTTTGAGCGGCACCTGCGGCTGGATGCCATTCGCAGCAACAGCTCCAAGGTGGTGATCGACTACGCCTATGCTGTGTCGGGTGCGGTGCTGCCCCAAATGCTGTCGAAATTTGGCTGCGACGCGGTGGTGCTGAACGCCAGCCTCAATCCCACGGTGCCTAGCGCCCAAGACCGAGAGGCGCTGCTGAGCCAGTTGGGGCACGTCGTCGAAGCGCTGAAGGCAAACTTTGGCGTGCAGGTGTCCGCCAACGGTGAGCAGTTGATTCTGGTGGATGAGGCGGGCAGCCCGATTCGCGGCGAGCTGCTGACGGCGCTGATGATCCACATGGTGCTGACCCAGCATCCGCGGGGTTCTATCGTGGTGCCGGTCAACGCCTCCAGCGCCGCCGAGCAAATCGCCCGTCGCCACGGCGGCCAGATCCTCCGCACCCGCGCCAACCCCACCGCCCTGATGGAAGCCTGCTATACCAATCCCAACGTGGTGCTGGGCGGCAGCGGCGAAATGGGCTTCATCTTTCCGCAACTGCATCCAGGATTCGACGCAATGTTCTGCATCGCCAAAATGATTGAAATGCTGAGTTTGCGATCGCAAGACCTGGTCAGTAGCGCCCCCCGCACTCTGGGCCAAATTCGCCTCGACCTGCCCCGCGTCTGCCACAAGATGATCACCGTCCGCTGTCCCTGGACGGCCAAGGGTTCCCTCATGCGGCATCTGGTAGAAACGCATCCTGCCCAGCAGCTTGAGCTGATCGACGGCGTGAAGATTTTCAACCCACAGCACGATAGCTGGATTCTGGTGCTGCCAGATGCCGGTGAACCGCTGGTGCATCTCTATGCCGACAGTGGCGATCGCGGCTGGGTCGATGAAACCCTGCGGGAATATCGCGCCGCCGTCCTCGCCTTCGTAGAGCGCGACGTGGGGCTAGACGACCACTCCAGCGATTGGCAAATGGGTTAGCTAGGGGTCAGGGATTAGGTTTCAGGGATCAGGGGTCAGGAGTTCGATGGGGCACCTGACCCCTGACCCCTAACACCTGGCACCCAGCACCTGACCCCTGATCCCTTACAATAAATGCGTTGTACTCAGCGGCAGAGCCTTGATCGAGCGCTATACCTTGCCCGAAATGGGCGATCTTTGGACGGACGAGTTTAAGTTTAAGACGTGGCTCCAGGTAGAGATTGCGGTCTGCGAAGCGCAGGCGGAATTGGGCTACATTCCGGCAGACGCAGTGGAGACGATCAAGGCCAAGGCGCAGTTTGATCCAAAGCGGATTTTGGAAATTGAGGCGGAAGTGCGACACGACGTGATCGCCTTTCTGACGAACGTGAACGAGTATGTCGGCGATGCCGGACGCTACATTCACCTGGGCATGACCAGTTCCGACGTGCTGGATACGGCGCTGGCGCTGCAACTGGTGGCCAGCCTGGAAGTGCTGCAATCCCATGTGGACAAGCTGGCGCAGGCAATTCGCTTTCAGGCGCAGCAGCACCGCGAGACGGTGATGATTGGGCGATCGCACGGCATTCATGCAGAACCCATCACCTTCGGCTTCAAGCTGGCGGGCTGGCTGGCGGAAGTGCTGCGCGGGCGCGATCGCCTCTGTCAGCTCCATCAAGAAATTGCCGTCGGCAAAATCTCTGGCGCAGTGGGCACTTACGCCAACCTCGACCCGCAAATCGAGGCGATCGCCTGCCAAAAGCTCGGTTTGCAGCCCGATACCGCATCAACGCAAGTCATTTCGCGCGATCGCCATGCTCAGTTTTTCAACGGGCTGGCGCTGCTGGCGGCCTCGATCGAGCGCTTTGCCGTGGAAATCCGCAACCTCCAGCGCACCGACGTGCTGGAAGTGGAAGAATTTTTCTCCAAAGGGCAAAAAGGCTCCTCCGCCATGCCCCACAAGCGCAACCCAATTCGCTCGGAGCGGCTGACGGGCATGGCCCGCCTAATTCGCGGCTACGCCATGTCTGGGCTAGAAAACGTCGCCCTATGGCACGAGCGCGACATTTCCCACAGCTCCGTAGAGCGGGTTGCCCTGCCCGATGCCTGCATCCTCACCCACTTCATGCTGGTGGAAATCACTGAGCTAGTGAAAAATCTCCAGGTCTATCCGCAGAACATGCAGCGTAACCTAAACGTCTATGGCGGCGTTGTGTTTAGCCAGCGGGTGATGCTGACGCTGGTGGAAAAAGGACTGGGTCGCGAGGCCGCCTACGCCGTGGTGCAAGGCTGCGCCCATAAAGCCTGGAACACGCCCGATGGCGACTTTCACGCGCTGATCGCCGCCGATGACACCGTGCGATCGCACCTCTCAGCCGAAGAAATCGAAGCCTGCTTTGACCCGAACCACCACCTGCGCAACCTAGACGTAATCTACCAGCGGCTGAGCATTTAGGACAGATTCTAACGCGGCGGAACTTTCAATCCCTAGCTAGCCCCTAGCTGCCTTCATCAATCGTTGGAGGCAGCAGGGATTCTAGCTGCATCAAAATTTGGGGGATTTCTTCGCCGAGCATATCCCACAGGACTTACGCAGTTGAAACGAGTTTTATAGATTCTGGATGATTTTTCGCGGGCTGCGCCCGCGAAAAATCATCCAACTGCGTAAGTCCTATCCCAAATGCGATCGCACCGAATCTGGTCATAGCGATGTGCCAGCACGTTTCTCAACCCCACTAGACCGACCCAATCAAGCTCCGGATGCGCCTGACGAAACTCTGAGGAGACTCGTCGGGCTGCTTCGCCAAGAATTTCTAGCTGCCGCTCGACAGCACGCTGGAGCATTAGATTGCTGATGTAGTCCTCATAAACAATGCCTTCCGTAAAAGTTTGCAAATCGCGGATTGCCTGAGCCATATCCCACACAGAAGCGAGATCGCGGTTATTCGCTGCCATAGATGGTCTGACAAGTATTTAAGATCTCGCCACGGCGGTAAGGATTCCGCAGCCCTGATTTCTCTACCAGATCAACTCGACGCTGAAAGAGCGCTTCTAGCTCTTGCTGCATCTTGATCAAGTCAAACAGGTTCCAGCGTTCATCGCCAATCGTGTCGAAGCTGATCAGGACATCGATATCGCTGTCTGCATGAAAGTCCTCTCTGAGAACAGAACCAAACAGCGCTAACTCTGCCACATGCCATCGCTGACAGAAGTCTATGACTGCCGCAGGTGTCGCATGAAGCCGCGATTGAAGAAGCATGAAGCGATCGAGCGTCAGCATCGGGTTTGCAAGCAATCGATAACCCATTATGGTCTGGATTTCACGAGATCTCTTACATGAATGCTTTTTCGAGAGTTCGTCTATGTCTTGTGGACACAGGCACAGCGACCCGAGCGGCGATCGCACTTGCAAATTGTGTTGCAGCTCCAAACGCCCTGCTAGACTCGATGAGTGAATGACTTGGGGAAACTCGTCATGGTACAGGTACCTGCCAAAGCGCTGACTCTAGAGGAATTCTTGAAACTTCCAGAGACAAAACCTGCGAGTGAATTTATTGACGGTCAAATTATCCAAAAGCCGATGCCGCAGGGAAAGCATAGCGCAATTCAAGGAGAGTTTGTTCCAGCGATCAACAGCACTTTAAAACCAAGACGGATCGCTCGTGCTTTTCTGGAGCTGCGCTGTACGTTTGGCGATCGCTCTATTGTTCCAGATATTGTTGTTTTCACTTGGGAACGCATTCCTCGCGATGAAAGTGGCGAGGTTTCTAATAATTTTTCCATCGCGCCAGATTGGACGATCGAAATCCTATTGCCGGATCAAAGCCAAACGAAAGTTACCAAAAACATCTTGCACTGCCTAAAGCACGGGACTCAAATGGGATGGCTCATTGATCCGGAGGAGCAAACCGTGTTTGCTTATCGTCCCAAACAAGAAACCGAAGTTTTTGATGAACCGAGTCAGGCTCTCCCAATACCGTCATTTGCCAGCGAGATCAATCTCACTATCCGAGATATATTCGCTTGGCTGCTGGAGTAATGTGCGCTAGATAAATTGACAATAGAAAAGCGAGAATGGGCGATCGCCCCTAGCTGAACCCTGAACGATATTGAAAACATGGAACTATTCAAATTTGCGCTGGGGCCGTACGAATTATTTGCCTCGATTATTGGCGGGTTGCCGTTGCTGTTGGCGATATGGCTGATTTATAGCCCAACTCTTGACTCTCAAGACCTGATCGAAATTATTCAAGAAAACTCCTCTATACAAACGGTATTTACATTTTCATTTCTGAGTTATCTTCTCGGCGGCTTAATCCAGGGCATGACCTGGAAGTTTTTCCTAAAGCTCTGCGAAATCTTCAACCAGGATTTTCACTACTTAAAAGAGAGCACGATTTATCAAAGATCGCAGTATTTGGATGAATTGGGAGATGCGCTCGACCCCAAAAAGCTAGAGTTTGAAGACAAGCTAGTGCTCCTGTTGCGCGAAAAGGTCGGCATCCCGAAGAAAATGAATTGGCTTTATTCTCGGGTTGCGTCTTATCTAAAGGAAAATAATAGACCATCTATCGTCACCGCAGATCTCTATCAAGCGACGCATATTATGTATCGGAATCTTTCCTTTGGGTTCTTGATCGTCGGTTCTATTCTTTTATTAAATTTATTTCGAGTTCAGCCATTTTCTCTAGAGCGATTAGCTTTATTTTTAGCCTTTGTTTTGCTGTCGTATGTTGCTTTTCTGAGGTCAACATCTTTCAAGAAATGGCACTCCAGGGAAGTTCTGTATGGCTTCTACTTTGCAGCCGAGAAAGATAGGCAGAACTAGTAGCTACGCTCTCGAAAAATCAGCAAAGATCAGAATCTTGTTGCATAGGATTTTGGCACTGAACTTCTCGAATCAGAATAGGGCTGAGCCATCCGAGCAGAAGCGTTAGAATATCTGTAAAGATATGTAACGCACCCTGGAGACGAGCCGCTCATGCTGACGGACGATCGCCCGCAAACCCTGACCGCTGCCGATGCGCCCACTGAGCTTCCGGCAGGCGGCAGCGACCCCGCCCGGTTTGATTGGAAAGAGGCGTGGTATCCCGTCGCCTATGTGGAGGATCTGGATAAGGCTCGTCCCAACAAATTCACGCTGCTGGAGCGCGACCTGGTGATCTGGTGGGATCGGCAGACCGAGAGCTGGCGATCGCTCGATGACCAGTGCCCGCATCGCCTCGCGTCGCTTTCCGAAGGGCGGATTGCGGAAGATGGGCTGCTGGAGTGTCCCTATCACGGCTGGGCGTTTCGGGGAGACGGGACGTGCGATCGCATTCCCCAAGCCCATACCGACAGCGCCGCCCACGAGTCGCAACGGGCCTGCGTCGCCTCGCTGCCCACCGAAGTCCGCCAGGGTTTGCTGTTCCTCTATCCCGGCACGCCAGAAAACGCGCCCCGCGTCAAAGTGCCGATTATTGAGCCGATGGCGCAAGAGCCGGATGGCTGGGTCGTTCTCAACACCTTCCGCGACCTGCCCTACGACGCGCTGACCCTGCTGGAAAACGTGCTAGACGCCAGCCATGTTCCGTTTACGCACCATCGATCAGTCGGCAATCGAGCCAATGCTGCACCTGTGGATCTGGAAGTAGGCGAGACGAGTAAGCAGGGCTTTACGGGCATCTGGGCGGAGGGGCCGCGCAAGGGCAAGCTGGGCCGGCAAGACACCACCTTCATCGCGCCCGCGCTGATGTGGCACGACCTCACTTCCAAGCAGTTTGGGCGAACACTGACGGTGGTATACGCGACGCCGATTCGCAAGGGCGAGTGCCGGGTGTTTGCCCGCTTTCCGTTCAAGTTTTCCAGCAAGCTGCCCGCCTTTTTCCTCAAGCTGTCGCCGCGCTGGTATTCGCACTTGGGGCAAAACGGCGTGCTAGAGGACGACCAAATTTTCCTGCATCATCAGGAGCGCTACCTGGCAGACAAGGGCGGCAGCCGCAACTTTGCCAAAGCGTTTTACCTGCCGACCCGCGCCGATGCGTTTGTGGCGGAGTTGCGCAAATGGGTCAATGCCTACGAAGCCGATCCGTTTCCGGGGCAGCCCTTGCCGCATGCCTTGCCCAGCGAGACGCTGCTCGATCGCTACCATTCCCATACCAAGCACTGCGCCAGTTGCCGCACGGCGCTGCGCCGGATTCAGACGATTCGCAAGGGATGTGGGATTATGGCGGCGATCGCCTGGTCGCTGTGTCCGCTGCTGTCGCTCACAGCCTCTTTCAGTGCTGGCGCTGTGCTGGCCGCAGTCATCGTTCCCCTCGTTGCAGGAGCAGTCTGGCTATGGCTCGGCAGCCTAGAGCAGCAGTTTTATAAAGGCCGCGCCATCCCTGCACGCAATTTGCCAGAGAAAGGGAAGCGGGGATGAGGAGAGGAGTGATGGAGTATTGGAGTGTTGGAGCAAGCTACCCCATCACCCCGTCACCCCATCACCTCGCAGCGCATTACTCAACGCTACCCATGACTCCACGCTGAGATCCTCGGCGCGGGCTTGAGGATTCAGCTTCAGGCTTTCCAGTAGGGGAACCAGAATGTCTCGGTCTACGGCAGGTTGCAGGGTATTGCGGAGCATTTTGCGGCGGGTGGAAAACCCCAGCTTTACCAACTGGTCAAGCTGGCGGGGGTCGGCGGCGGCGGGGATGAAGGGGCGCGGCGTCAGGCGGACGACGACGGAATCGACCTTGGGCGGCGGCTGAAAGGCGCTGGCAGGCACGTCGCAAATGCGATCGCACTGGGCGAGATATTGCACCCGCACCGATAGCGCCCCGTAGGCTTTGCTGCTGGGGCTGGCGCAGAGGCGATCGCCCACTTCCTTTTGCAACAGCAGCACAATCGAGTCGAACGGCCGGGGGTTGGGCGCGGCGATGCTACCCAGCAGGCGCTCTAAAATTGGCCCGGTGATGTTGTAGGGAATATTAGCGACGACCTTGTTGGGCTGCTGAAACTGGGGAAAGTTTGCCAGCAGCATGTCCAGGTCGAGTTCTAGGACATCGCCTTGCAGCAGCAGAAAGTTAGGCGTCTCTCCCAGTTGCTTGGCCAGCAGTTTGCACAGGTCGCGGTCGATTTCCACGGCCACCACCGCAGCGGCCAGTGGCAGCAGTCGGCGCGTTAGGATGCCCGTGCCGGGGCCGATTTCCAAAACGCGATCGCTCCCCGACAGGCCAGCGGCATCCACAATCTGCTGAAGCGCGCGATCGCTGCGGAGCCAGTGTTGCCCAAATTGTTTTCGCGTCCGGGGAGCCATCGGTAAATTCTTGACCCAAATTCTGAGCTAGGAGTCTAAGCTTCCCACACTCAGGGGCACCATGTCTCCCTGGAGGGTCAGGCCCAGCAGCATTTTTTGGCGGGGTTTGATCAGGGTGCCCGTGAGGACGCAGTGGGTTTCTTGCTGGGCGATCGCCGCCACGCTGGACTGAATCTCATCTCGCGAAATGGCAGGCTGCGGGTTGCCCGTTTTTTGCTGCACGTATCGCCACAGCACATCCCGAATTAGTGCCTGATATCCCTGATTTCCAGCGATTTCCTTGAGTTTTTCCTTCAGTTCGCGCTCCAGCCGGATGCTGGTGACTTCCATTTCAGTGGTGGATGTGCGGTTTAGCGTCTGCATGACAAAGCCTCCTAAAAGAACTGGCTCTATCGTAATACAACTGTAGTATGGCGCGCCAACCCCTGTGGGAGGTATAGCGGCGGACAGAATGGTTAGGACAAACATCAAACTGAAAAGCTTGATGCAGCAAAGGCTTCACTCCTGACCCCTGATACCTAACCCCTGACCCCTGCTATATCAGGTGCCGGGAGTCAGGTATTAAGGACAGTAGACATTAAAATTCCCTCCCCCAAGACTGGGAGAGGGATGGGCGGCAAAGGGAATCAGGAATTACAGCAGTCGAGTTGGCTCTATCGAGTTTGCAGAGACTCAAGCGAGAAGACGCTCAAGCAGAGGCGACCTATCCTTCTGCTTGAGCGCGCTCCACGTTCCGAAACCAAGCGATCAAGATTGCTCGGTGACTGTGGCAATGGCGTTGTTGAAGATCATGGTGTCAATCCGGTTGCCACGCGAGGTGACAGTCACTTCAGAGCCTCTCCGCAGACCGAGGCGGCTTTGTTCTTGAACCGGGAGCGACAGCAAGCGGATCGAGCCATCCGCCAGCCGCACTCTGACTCGGTCTTCGCGGGGCGACACTTCGATCACGGTTGCTGTCATTCTTTCAGCGGGCATTACCGACACCATGCGCGTCATCGTGATAATGCGATCGCCGCCCATCGTCAGCATCACCTCACTGCCCGATTCCAGGCCGAGCTTTTGCTGATCTTGAACTGGTAGAGAAAACATCCGTATGCTGCCATCCGCCAATCTCAGCCGCACGGTATCTTCTCGCGCATCCGTATCCACTACCGTTGCAGTGGTGCTGGCCGATGGCTGCGATGAGATCATGCGCGTCATCGTGATAATGCGATCGCCGCTCATGGTCAGCATCACCTGAACACCAGATGCCAGACCTAGCTGCTGCTGCTCTTGAGTAGAAAGAGAGAACATCCGCAGATTGCCGTTTGCCAGTCTCAGCCGCACCGTGTCTTCGCGAGGATCAACATCAACCACGGTAGCGGTGGTCGAATCTAAAGCTTGGGCAATGACAATTGCAGAACCCGAGGTGCGTCCTACTTCCGGTAGGGCGATCGCACCGGGGGCGATGGTCATTCCAGCGATGAGCGCTAAGGCTGACCCCATCCATACATTCCGTCGTTGTAGCTTATTCATTCCAAGTCATCTCCAAATCAACATTACGACGCAGCATCGCTGAAAGAGAGTGCCTGCAAGTAGAACTGCAACAATCGCTTCTACATTCGTGATTGCGCTCTTTTGCAGGTCATTCAAGTATTCAGCTTGCTATTCATAATGCAGGGGCTTCATGACGCCCAAATGATGATTGGCTAATAGCTGGCTAATAGCAAGATAAGAGGAACCTGAGAAAGCTGGCACTGTTTAAGGCTGGGGATGACTGCCAGCGCTGGCGATCGCCGATGCAGGCTGACCCAGAGCCTTCGGAAAATGGCGGTCGATCAGTTGCGGCACATCTTCAGGGCGAATACGGCTATAGCGAGTCTTCTGAATAATCACATTTGGCCCGGCTTTGCACTGCTTCATGCAGCCCGTGCCCTTCAGCTTCACCTGTCCCTCAAGCTGGCGATCGCCCAGCGCTTTCTGAAGCGCTTCAGTAACGGCCCAACCACCCCGCTTGCAGCAGTCAGACTTTTGGCAAAATAAAATAGTCTCACCAGCCCGGGGCGTAGGCGCGATCGGCTGATCCGGAAGCATCGGCAGCGCGGGCGATCGCTCCAACTCAGCACCCGATCGCTCAGCACCCGATCGCTCTGCGCCAGGCACCGCCACCTGAATTCGGTCGGCTTTGAACTTGACAACACCTTCGCCATAGTCCAACTGCTGCTCACCGCTCACCCGGAGCCACTCACCGGGCACAAGCACCCGCTGGCAACTGGCTCGCGCTTCTTTGGATAGCTTGATATACAGCTCACCTGCCGATGTCGCTAGATTCAGCCCCTTGATCTTGTAGCCGTCTTTAACGACAAATCCCAAAAATCGTCCTTCTAGCTGAAATGACGTTTTTTCGCTTTTGCGGCCCGTGTGTTTATGACCCATATTGCTGATTATTGTTGATGACCTGTAACGATTTACCCTTGGGTGCGCCAGCAGCGCTCTACCGGATGCGCCAGCAGCGCTCTAATAGTTCAACCAATTCCCAGCGCGGGGCAGTAACCTGAAAAACCACACTCCGCACTTGCAGGGCTGCGGCTGGCGTCGCGATGTCTGCCCGCAAGATGCCCTCTGGCAAGCAATAAGCAGGAATATCTAGCTCCCGGAGGCGATGGTAGACCTGCCAGCGATCGCCCCGGGATATGGCGATCGCTGGCAATAATGAAGCGTCTGAGTGAACCTGAGATTTGGCGGCGGATGGCGGGGTAGAATTCATCGATCAAGCGTTGGCAGAGTCGGTAAAGGAAGGACGGAACAGACGCCAGAAACTAGGCATACTCTTGTTGAGAGATGACCCACTAGGACTAGATCTCGACTAGTCCAGGCTCTAGCGCGACTTCATAAGCCAGATGATGCAATCAAATGCTGCAAAAAACATCCTGAATTCTGGAGGTTCTAGCGGCTTGCTATGGCACTTGCTATGGCGCTTGCTGTGGCGCTTGCTATTGCGAATCGAAGTCAATAGATTTCTGTTTCCAGCATAAGTGCTTGACTCAGCTTTTTGCAAACTATTTTCATTAAACCAGGCGGCGATCGCCTCAAAAAAATACCCAGAACGACCTTTTGGCTAGGCATCTGGGTAAAACTATCTAACTTTTTTCGTTTTAATTCTCTGACAGGAGAGCACGACCAGCAGGCTATAGCAACTCTTCAAACGTGATGCGATCGGGTGTACCAGGTGCCACCAAGTCTGGCAGCGAGGGGCGCTCTGGGTCGGGAAGGGCTAGCGGCTGACCAGGTATCGGCGCTGGCTCGACCGGACTGGCCGATGGAGCCACCGGAACAGGCACATCGCTGACCGATGCATCCGGTCGAGAACCAGGCGGCAGCACCGCTGGCGCATTTACAGTGCCAGACTTTTGCGCATTATTTTTCGCATTATTCGCATTAGTAGACTTGGCACTGGATTTCACTGACCGCTGCAAGTCCTGGATTCCTGATTGAATCGCCTCCTGTGCTGCTTCTGCTTTGGAGCGCGTGGTCGCCTGGATCTGCCGCAGGCGATCGCGCAATTGATCTAGATAGCTTTTGGGCTTTGGCGTGGGTTTTGGCGGGACGGGGCGGGGCACACGAACCCCAGGGCTGGGCAAAGGCGCAGACTCTGGCAAAGTATCTCGAACTTGCTCCTCCAGTTCTTTTAAAACAGTCGGCGTCGAGCTGGCGTTTGACTCAGGCACGGGCGCTATGGGCGCAGGTGTCGGCGCTGGTTCGGCAACGGGTTTGGGCGCTGGTGATGCAGCGGGAATCTGCTTTACAGCGGACGGTTTGAGTTGAGCAGGAACCGCCTTGGTCGGCGGCAGATCTGTCCGTTGCTGACTAGGGCGCTGGAAATCTGGCGCTGCGTTCTCTGCTGGAGCGATCGCCGGTGCGGGTTGGGCGGCCGGAGTCGGGGCAGGCAGAGGGGGAACCGCGTCTTGCGGGGTTTGGGCTTTGGGCGATCGCGCTGGGCGATCGGGGACGGGGCTGGGTCTGTTGGCTGGCGGCTCTGCTGAAGGCACCGGGCGGGATCGTGGCGAGGCCTCTGGGGC
Organism: Cyanobacteria bacterium J069; assembly: GCA_003695655.1. GTDB lineage: Bacteria > Cyanobacteriota > Cyanobacteriia > Elainellales > Elainellaceae > Thermoleptolyngbya. The sequence continues at coordinate 239 of RFIF01000158.1, read as the reverse complement.
GATCGCCTTGGGTTTCGCGCCTGCTTTCACGCCTTCAGGTGTCTCAGTCCTGGGTGCTGTTGCTTTGGGGTTTGCCGCTTTGGGTTGCGCGACTTCTGGCACTGCTGTTTGGGGTTCTTTAGCTGTTTCTGTGGGCGTCGGCGCTGGCACAGGAGTCGCCGGAGGCTCGATCGGCACTGGTGCAGGAGACTTTTGGGCAGGCGTAGGAGTAGGTATGGGCGTTGGGGTGGGCGTTGGGG
>RFIF01000157.1 GCA_003695655.1 Cyanobacteria bacterium J069 | reverse complement strand
CCCTGACCGAAAAGCCCAAAATTTCAGCGATCGCCGCCGATGCTTCGAGCGATCGCCGCAGCGCCGCTGACACCCTCCCCGGACTTTCAAACAGCACAATCATTCAGGACGCAGAAATTTAGAGTAGAAATCGTCAATTGCCAGAAGCGTTCAGGAAATTTTAGGCAGTGGCGATCTGCCATTGTGCAATCCCGTTTTATGCAATCCCGTTTTAGAAGCTTGTTTTAGAAGATGTTTTTTAGAAGATGAGGTCAAGTCCTTGCGCCTGATTGCTTACAGTCTGCTTATAGTCTGCTCATGGTCTGCTCACCATCTCAAGAAATGATTTTGATCCATCAGGAAAAATCTTGGGGAACCCCCTAGAAAAGTCTAAACTGTGCAAAGACAATTCCAAATCATTTCCTTTCTTCCAGATCCTTGAATCAGGGATGACCCCACTGCTATGAGCCGATCTCCCTCTCCTGAAGCCGCCACCACCGCCCAGCCGCCGGTCGCCGAAAAACAACCGCATGTGCTTACCACCCATGGCGACGAGCGTGTAGATGACTATTACTGGATGCGCGATCGCGAAGATCCTGCCGTGATGGCCTATCTAGAGGCGGAAAACGCCTATACCGAAACGATCATGCAGCCCACGGCAGCACTGCAAACCGCACTGTATGAGGAAATTCTAGGGCGGATTCAGGAAACGGATTTATCCGTGCCCTATCGCAAGGGCGATTACTACTATTACAGCCGCACCGAAGAGGGCAAGGCATACTCAATCTTCTGCCGCAAACAGGGCAGCTTGGATGCACCCGAAGAGGTGCTGCTGGATGAGAATCTGCTGGCAGCGGGGCATGACTATTTTGACGTGGGCGTGTTGCAGGTTAGTCCCGACCATCGGCTGCTGGCCTATTCCATTGACACCAGCGGCGCGGAACTGTTTACGCTGTATTTTCTGAATCTAGAAACCGGCGAACTGGACGCTGAGTCGATTCCCGACACCTACTATTCCTTTATTTGGGGCAACGACAGCCGCACCGTGTTTTATACCCAGGTGGATGCGGCGCATCGTCCCCACAAGCTGTTTCGGCATCGGCTGGGCACGGCGGTCGATCAGGATGTGCTGGTTTATCACGAACCGGACGAAGCATACTATTTGGGCATTGGCAAAACTGCTAGTGAAGCCTATTTGCTGCTGAGTTTGAACAGTAAAGTCACGTCGGAAGTTCACTTCTTGGACGCCAACGACCCAGCCAGCGAGTTCAAGCTGATCCAGGCGCGATCGCCCGGCGTGGAATACTATGTGGAACACCACGGCGAACACTTTTACATCACCACTAACCAGGACGCTTTCAACTTTCAACTGCTGCGGGCACCCGTCAGCAATCCCAGCCGTGAGCATTGGGAAACCGTGATTCCTCACCGCGACACCGTCATGATTACAGGCGTCAGCGCTTTTGCGCGGCATCTGGTGATCTATGAGCGCCAGGGCGGACTGGAGACGGTGCGGGTGCGCCAGATGCCCAGCGGCGACGAACACTACATCACCTTCCCAGAACCGACCTACGAAGTTGGCGAAGGCGCAAATCCTGAATATGACACCAACACGCTGCGGTTTAACTATACGTCGCTGGTCACGCCTTGGTCGGTGTTTGACTATAACCTAGACACCCGTGAACGCGAGTTAAAAAAAGAAACCCCCGTGCTGGGCGGCTTTGATAAAACGCAGTACGTCAGCCAGCGGCTAGAGGCGATCGCCCCCGACGGCACGCCCATTCCTCTGTCGCTGGTCTACCGCAAAGACCTCCAGCCCACCGAGCCGCGTCCGCTGCTGCTGACGGGCTACGGCTCCTATGGCTATAGCTATCCCGACTCGTTTTCTTCGACGCGGCTGGCGCTGCTCGATCGGGGTGTGGTGCTGGCGATCGCCCATATCCGGGGTGGCTCAGAGCTGGGGCGCAAGTGGTATGAAGACGGCAAGTTTTTGCATAAGAAAAACACCTTCACCGACTTCATCGCCTGCGCCGAGCATCTGATCGACCGGGGCTGGACTTCGCCCCAGCACCTCGCCATCACGGGCGGCAGCGCGGGCGGACTGCTGGTGGGCGCAGTGGTGAACCTGCGGTCAGATCTGTTTCGGGTGGCGATCGCCGACGTGCCGTTTGTGGACGTGGTGACGACGATCCTCGACCCGTCGCTGCCCCTGTCGGTGATGGAGTGGGAAGAATGGGGCAACCCCAACGATCCCGCCTTCTATCACTACATGAAGTCCTACTCGCCCTACGACAACGTCACCGCCCAAGACTATCCCGCCATGCTCGTCACCGCCGGACTCAACGACCCCCGCGTCTCCTATTGGGAACCCGCCAAGTGGACGGCCAAGCTCCGCGCCCTCAAGACCGACTCGAACGTGCTGCTGCTGAAAACCAATATGGGCGCAGGCCACAGCGGCGCATCCGGTCGCTATGAGCGCATCAAAGAGGCAGCCTTTGAGTATGCCTTTTTGCTCTGGCAGTGGGGGTTGGTGTAGGGAGGGGG
>RFIF01000013.1 GCA_003695655.1 Cyanobacteria bacterium J069 | reverse complement strand
TGTCCTCCCGACCGCTTTACTAATGTAGCAACCTCTTCCCATCTTTGTCAACACTTCCTCCTAAATTATTTGGGGCGGGCTGTAATCCCTGGTTCCTGGTACTTCAGCGCTCTTTTGTCGGTTGGCGATCGCCGTTCTAGCCTGCTCGATCGCAAATATTCCAGCGAATCTATTTTGAATCTAGTTGGAAGATCTATTAGAGACGGACTCCATTAAGGCATCGACGGCCAAAGGACAAGGCAGTTAGCCGCTCTGGGTTGAGTTTAAGAGCCACCAACCGCTTGCTGTAGTTTCAAAAGTCTGTAGAGATAGAGCTGTATCCCTTCTACAGCAAGCGGTTTAACCGTTGAATCTGTTTGCTCGCTTGTTTCTGCTTGATGTAGCGATAAGTTTCTGCGAGTTCTAAAGCGAATCGATCTTCGATGGCTTCAGCGGCTTGCCGATTGGGGTAAGCAACGAAAACAGGTGCGCCGCGCTCTGATTGAAATAGTGTGGTTGACAAGTCTTGCAGGAGAGATTCATCAAAGGTCAGGCAGCCCGTGCCGATTGATTCGGCTTGTAGGACTCTCATTTTTGCTTTGTGGTGGATGAATGCTCGAACAGGATAGGAATTGCCAGCAAGTTCCATAGAGAAGTAGAAGGTCTGTGAAATACGGCTATCGCTAATGCAGGGTATCAACCTACGCTTTAGTGATAGGAAATTCTTGAAAATCTTCTGGCTTTATCTTGTGGAGTAGTGCTCTGAAGTAATGCCCTGCTATGACTGCCTCATCTTTGGCAGTGCTTTTGCCTGGCTGAATTAAGAGAACTTTAAGGAACGCCTTAGAATAACTATCAGGTTGCCCGATATGCGGACAGCGATCGCACTTGGATACAAAGTTTAATGCGTCTGTTTAATAAAACTCTTTGTAGGTCGGGAGTCTGACAGCTCAGATTTGGGAAAGATGAAGCGACCTGGAGGCGATTGGAGGGGGATACTGTTTTCAACCGAGCCTAAATCGGCTATTGATTAACGAATGCTGATCTACGTTGACAAAAAGTTTGCGTGTAGAGATTAGCTAGCAGCTTGTTTCTAGATAAACCGTGATTAGTTTTAAGCTTTCTACTTCCGTGGCGGCGATCGCCAGTCTGATTGTTTTTTTACCCGCAATCGATTTGGTTGTGGCTCGGCCAGCAGCAGCCCAAACTGCGACTCCAGGCTCAACGGCGCAGCAGCAGTTGAGTCCTGAGCAGCGGCGAGAACGAAGCCGTCAGGTGAATGAGCTAGTGCGGCGAGGGCGCGAGCTAATGCGATCGCGTAGTTTTGCAGAAGCGATCGGGGTCTATGAGCAGGCGGCTCAGTTAGAGCCTGATAACGCCCGAATCCATTCTGCTATTGGGTTTGCCTATGCTCAAGAGCGAAATTATGCCGATGCAGTTAGTGCTTACCGACGAGCGATCGCCTTAGACAGTGACAACGCCAACTTTCATTATGCGCTGGGGTTTTGTCTAGCTAATCTGGGTGAAAATGCCAGTGCCGCAGACTCTTATCGTCGAGCAACAACCCTCGAACCGAATAATCTGGATGCGCATTTGGGGTTAGGGGTGGTGCTATCACGGTTGCAAGACTACGACGGGTCCTTAGCCGCCTATCGGCAGGCGAGCTCTCTGCGGGGCGCGAATACGGCGCGAATTTTTGAGTCAATGGGTGAGGTATTGCTCTTGAGTACCCGTTATCGGGAAGCGGCTGAAATGCTTCAGCGGGCAGCCGATCTGGCCCCCCGACGGGCAGAGGTGCAAGCCAACTTGGGGGTTGCTCTGGTTAATTCAGGGCGAGTTCAAGAGGGATTGAATGCGCTGAAACGAGCCGCTGAGCTAGAACCCCGAAATGCCAACATCTTTTTGCAAATCGGAGATTTGTATCGCGCCCAGGGAAACTCTCAGGAGGCGATCGCCTTTTATCAGCGAGCCACCTTTGCAGAGCCAGACTCGGTAGATGCCCACACCACATTAGGCAACCTGTTGCTAGAGCAGGGGAATTATCTCCAGGCAATTATTACCTTTCGACGACTGACTGAGCTAGAGCCGGAGAGTGGAGATGCATTTTTCAAGCTGGGTATGGCATTGGAAGAGCGCGATCGCACTAGCGAGGCCCTTTCAGCTTTCCGCAGCGCTCTCCAGCTTTATGAGCAGCAGGGCAACGAAGAAGGCATCCAGCAGGCAGAATCTAAAATTAAGAAGCTCGACTAGCTGAATTTTCCGGCCCCAACCCCAACTAGTAGATGTATCCAGAAGTACTCTGAGAAGTCTGGGCGATCACAAAAAAGCAAGGGAGGATGTTTGAAAAGTCCTACTGTTTGTAGCAAAACGTGCAAGATCCCCCCAAATCCCCCTTAAAAAAGGGGACTTTAAGGCGGTTTCCCCCTTTTTTAAGGGGGGCTAGGGGGGATCTCTGAGTGCTTAACATTACACGCGATACCTTTTCAAACACCCTTTAAGGTTTAGGAAGCTGCGCCAGACAAAACAGTCTGATCAAAGGCCTGGCGATCTGCAAATACCTCGAAAACCTGATCCATACTCGTTAGCTCAAATAGAATTCTGACTTGCTCATGAATAGAGCAGAAAGACAGCCGCTTGCCAGAGGCTCGGACTTTCTTATGGGCACTTGCTAAGGCACCCAGACCAGAGCTATCCATAAACGTAATCTCTTTTAGATCCACCAGAATCGTAGAAGCACTGGTTGCTAGAGCCTCACCAATTAGTTGATGGAAGGCATCTACCTGAGTGCCATCTAGAATGCCAGAGAGCTGAATAACTTTAATCATGTTTCCAGTTTGACAAGGGTTTAAGGATAGGGGTGTGCCTTTGCAATGAGAGCACCCAAAACGCAGATCAATCCTGCATTATTAGAAACACAGGACAGAGGGGTGATTTGGGTCAACCCACATTAATTGCCCCCGAGGTATGCAACGAGGGAAAACACAGAAACCGCAAACACAGACTTGTAATTGCGTGTGAATGCTTAATCGCACTCCTCTAAACTGGCATAGCCACGAACGAATTGCCAGTAAGTTGGATACAGACTCTAGGGTGTTGCTCCAAAAATGGGACTTGGTAGACGGTGAAAGGCCTGATAGTCAAGGCGATCGCTAAAATTAAAGAGTTCGTGAATAGACCTTCAACTTTATGACCTTACGGCTTAGGGCGAGTGTCAGGACAGGTTTTTGGCAGCGATGGGTGCTGGTCATCGCTCTCGTTTTTTGGGGCTGTGTCTTGAGTGGATGCAGCATTGCCAGCTCTTCCAGCCCAGAGATGTCGAACGCTGCTGACGTTGCAGCGGCGACTGGCGATCGCCAGGCATCCTCTGCTGGCACTTTCGGCGCAGCCACACCCCTGCCTACCGAAGTCGCCGCGCGCATTAAGGCTGCCTTGGCAGAGCAAACCAGCCTGTCCACCGACCAAATGACGCTCAGCCAGGTTAGCCCTCAAACCTGGAACAATGCCTGCTTAGGCGCAGCAGAGCCGGGTGAATTTTGTGCTGAGGTCATCACGCCTGGCTACCAAGTCACTATTTCTACTCCAAAGGGAAAATACTGGCTCCATACTGATCAGTCTGGCAGCAAGATCCGCGCTGAACTGGCAGAATAAAACCCAGCAATGAGCACTGCTGGAACAAGTTGAAACAGAAAAGATCGCCAAATCGTTAAAGATGAGCGGCGCAAAGCACGTCTGTCCTCAATTACCAGTCCTCTATCTGCGAGACTATCGAAACGGAGAGGGGGGGATTCGAACCCCCGTTGGGTGTGACCCCAAACTTGATTTCGAGTCAAGCGCATTCAACCGCTCTGCCACCTCTCCAAGGGGCACTTGTGTATTTTACTAGACCAGCGACGCTAATCAACGGGGGCGATCGCCCGAAAACCCGTTTTTGGCGTCCACTGAATCGCCCCCTGCTGATCAACCACATGCAGTGGCGTCTGCTGGGCGCTTAGCCAGTCCTCGGTTTCAGGCGCTGGGGGGCGGCGAGTGGCGATCGCCCAACGTGGTTTTACGGTGCGAAGCAACTGCTCATCCAAAAAGCCCCCATCCCACCACAGCACGCTGGTCAGCGTGGCCAAACGGGGCAAGAGGGGTCGTAAGTGATCAGCGCTTTTGCCTCGCAGAAATAGCCAAATTTGGTCGCTAATTTGAAACCGCAGCGCCAGCGGGTCAGCACTGACTGCTCGCACCGTAGCATCGCCCAACTGCACCGCCTGATCCAGCGGTAGCGACTGGATCCGCCCACCCCGCTGCTGAATTTGTTGGATTAACTGCTGCTGAGTAGGAGGTTTAGCCTGATTAGGCGGCTGGCAAAATCCGGCAGAGAAATAGAAAGTCTGGATAGGGAGCTGGCGCGAAAGCTGTGTCCAGCCTTCGGTGTGGCAGTCCGTCAGGTCGGGGGCGATCGCCCAATTGATCCGATTCACGCCCTGCTGGCGCAAAAACGGTAGCACTGTGAACTGAGCGTCTCGCAAGCTGAGATTGCCAATTAGCCCTACACGGGTGCGATTTTGCACCACCAGCATTGGCTCGTCCGAGGTAGCCAGCACCGTCACTGCCTGCCGCGACAGCACCGCACTACCGGATGGAATCGCCACCAGCCCCAGACAGACCACCGCCGCCACCCACCAGCGCCGATGCAACCCTGGCAGCCGCCACACCAGCAGATAGAGTCCGTAGAGCGCCACCACCTGACTGGGCAAAATTGTCCCTGCGGCAAAGGCGCTGCCCGGAAGCTGGTTCGCAAACTCTGCCAGGGCTATCAGAGCTTGAGTCGGCCACAGCAGGAGCCAGGCGATCGCACTGCCCGCCGCCGGAATCGCCAAACCCACCAGCGCACTCATACCGCTGCCCAGGCTAATGACAGTCATTAGCGGCGAGGCAATGATGTTGAGCGGCAGGCTATAGGGCGATACCACGCCAAAGACATGAAGTTGCAGCGGTATCGTCCAGACAAACGCAGCCAGGGGCACGGCAACGAGTGGGGCGATCGCGCTCGGCAGCCAGTCTAGCCATTTCGTCACCACGGGAGCCGTTACCAATAGCCCCAGCGTCGCCAACACGCTGAGCTGAAAGCCCAAATTCCAAATCCAAATTGGGTTGACGAGCAGCAACACCGTTGCCGCCAGCAGCAGCGAATTGAGCGGGTTGACCTTGCGTCCCAGTGTAATTGCCAGCAGCACCGCAAAGCCCATCACGCCCGCCCGCGCCACCGACGGCTCTAGCCCCGTCAGCCCGATGTAGGTGAGCAGCGCCCCCGCCGACAGCACAAAGCTGGCGCGAGACGGGAGCGATCGCGTCAGGCTGAGCATGATGCCAATCAGCAGTGACACCTGAAACCCCGACGCCGCCAGCGCATGAGCCAGCCCCGCATTGGCAAAACTATCGCGCAGGTCAAACGGCACATCTACCGCCCCCTTGCCCAGCAGCATGGCGCTGACCAGCGCACCTGGGCGCTCTCCCAGCCCCGCTGCCTGCGATCGCACAATGCGCTGCCGCACCTGCCAGAGCGCGTGTTGCAGCCGGGAGGAGAGCGATCGCCGCCAAGTCCACTGTTCTCGAAAGCGCCCCTCGGTTGCCGGAAAGCTGACGGCCTTGCCGATTAGCCCCGCAAACATACCGCGCTGAGCAAGATATTTCTGAAAATCAAAGCCGCCGGGATTGCTAGCAGGCTTTGGTCGATACAGCGCCCCCTGCACCGTCAGCATTTGTCCCGGATACAGGTCACCCTGAAGAGACAGCGGCAGTGTCACATATACCCGTCCCGACACCGCCGCAGCCCGAATTTGCTTGCCATCTCCATCAGTCTGCACGGTCTGGAATGGCTCTATCTCTAGCTGGAGCTTGCCGCTGCGGGTCTGGCGGGGCGGCATGTCGATAAACCCATGCACTACAACCGACACAGGTTTAGCCGTGTCGCCCAGTAGCTCACTCACATCATCTGGGGCAGGACGGGGCAGGCGCATCTGAAAATACAGTGCCGCCAGCAGCCCCACCAGTCCCGCCGCAATCCAGACCTTTGCCGATGGCCCCGTTCGCCAGACGCGCGGCGCGATCGCCCCACCCAAAAGCCCCCCAATCGGCAGAGCGATCGCCCCCGCAGAAACCTCCCACCCCAGCACCGAAACCCCAACCGGAACCCCAGTCAAAAGCAGGCCTAGCCCGTAGGCCAGACACAGCATCACGCCGCCCGCTGTGTTCATAAATTTTGCTGTTCGATACACCCTGATGAACAGCAGTATTCCCAGCGAGAAGGGGCGATCGCCGCAATGGTCAGGAAAAAGAGTGTGGCGGTGTTGGAGTGTTGGGGTGTTGGAGTAATCTAGTGTGCCAGTTTTTCACCCCGTCACCCCGTCACCCCGCCAC
>RFIF01000156.1 GCA_003695655.1 Cyanobacteria bacterium J069 | reverse complement strand
TCCACTGGCTGATTGTCGGGCGCGGTCGAGCTAGTCGCCAGCAGCGCCTCTAGCAAGTTGCCCCGGTTGGTGCGTACGGTGTCTACAGTCGCTTTGATAAAGCCCGCGATCGGCACTGCTACGAGCAGCCCCAGCACGCCGCCCACCTTCAAGCCAATATCCAGAGAAATTAGCATCCAGACGGGATTTAGCCCTGTGAGTTCTCCCACAATGCGGGGGCCGATCAGGTTTTCGCAAATCTGGAGAATGACTGCGCCGACGATCAGCACCTTGACGCCCAGCCAAAAGTTTTGCAGCGCCAGGAGCGAACTGACCACAACGAGCGTCGTGCTGCCGCCAAAGGGAATCAGGCTGGCTGCGCCAATGCCCAGCCCAAATAGCTCCGCCAGGGGAATTCGCAACACCAGCATGGCAGCCGTTTGCGAGAGTCCCATGATGGTGGCCAGCGTAGCCTGGCCAACGATGAAGCGCTCAAAATTTTGTGGTAGGGATTGGCGAATGCGATCGCCCCAGGTCGGCGGCAGCCAGCCCAAGATCCCCGTCCAGAGCTGTTCGCCCCGCAGCACCAGGAAGATGGTAAACACGACGGTTAGAAAGATGCTGACAATGCTGCCAATGGCGCTAAATACGAGGCTGATGACCTGCGTGGTGAGCGATCGCAGGACGCCCGTCAGCCGCTCGATCTGCTGGTTCAGCGTGCTGCTCAGATCCACCGGGATCTGCTGTTCAATCGCCCAGGCTTCCAGCGATTTCAACTGCTGCTGTCCTGACTTTAGCCAGTCTGGCAGGCGCGTTAGCAGCTCGTTTGACTGACGCAAGATCAGCGGCACAATGAACACCAGCAGCACACTCAGCACAATCAGAAATAGCAGAAACACGACCCCCACAGCAACGCTTCGCCGCACCCCGCGCTGCTGCAAAAAGCGAATAGGATAGTCCAGCAGAAATGAAATCAGCATGGCCGCAATCAGCGTGCTGACCAGCGGCTGGAGCCATTGGGCAAATAGCAGCAGCAGCCAGGCGTTGAGAAATACGACAGGAAAGATCAGCCCAATCGTAAAAATTCGGGGTAATCGACTCAACGACTCAAGCATGTGGGCGGCAGTGGCAAAAACCAGGAGTTAGGGCGCTTCTGTTGATCCTATCGCGATGTCGTTCAGTTCGCCTGCCTCCGCAGCACTCGTATCAATATCGACGCTGCCTGGTATGGGTGTGGCGCGATAGAGAAAGCGAATCGTATTATCCAGATCCCAGCGCTTGAGTTCGGCGCGGACATCCTCTTCGCTAGGCGCTTTGACCTGCATGAGAAACGGCAGCAGTTTAAACGTGGGGGTGTAGGTAAAAAAGTAGCCGCCGTGAACATCGATCCGCCCGGTGAGGTAAAAAACTGTGTTGACGAGGTCGATCAGCACCGCTGTAAACGGGTTGAGATCCAGTGCGATCGCATTGACGCCGATCATTTTGGAACAATCGAGATAGCTAAAATTCTCAAACAGATCGTAGGCAGAAGTGGGGCGAACCGCAGAGCGACTCCATAGCGCCCCGCGAATCAGCAAAATCTTTAGCTGTTCTCGGCGGCGCTTGCGGCGAGGCGCTCTGTGGACTTCCTGTTCTGGATTGGGCGGCAAGAACACATTGCCCAGGCGCAACCCCGACATTTCTACGCTGGGTTCGGTAAACCAGTTGCCCAGGGTGGAAAGATAGCGCAACACAATGTCGCGATCGCTCGACATCAGGTAAATCTGCTCGCAGCGGCGAATCGCCGAGCGGACGTAGTTACTGCGGCCTTCGCGCAGCAGCTCTAGCGGAATGTCGGGCGAAGCCAGAATCAGCTTGCCTAGCTTCAGGCAGTCGCCCAGCCCGTCTTCGTTCGATTCCAAATCATCCTTGCCAAAGCGGTCAGACAGCACCCGCAGCACGTTGACCAGCACCAGCCCGCCCATGCTGTGACCAATCAGGTTCACCAGCTTGCGGTGGCGTTTTAGCAGGGCGGCGGCGTCCTTGTCGTGTTCCAATAGGCCGGCTTCCTTCAAGGTGAGTCGTTTTAGAGACTTGTCTAGCCGCCAGAAAAACTCTCCCAAATCCGGTGCGCCATAGTGAATCGCCCGATAGCGATCGCGCTGATAGACCACCGACCGCAGCAGCATCAGCAGCGACAGCCACAGGAAAAACACGCCAGCGGCGATCGCCAGGTGCCACTGAGGCCCGACATCCCGCACAATGTCGAGCTTCTCGGCCAGCTCCGTCATGCTAATCAACACGATGCTAGGAATGAAGCTCAGCAGCAGCAGACTGCCCAAAAACTTGAGCAAAATTTCCAGATTGCTAAGCGAGTCGCGCATCAGCCCCCAGTTGAACACAGGCTGTTCGCTCGGCCAGTGATAGCCAATATAGAGATGGTCTTCACCCAGAGTATCGGTCGGCTCTGCCCCTGGCTTGGGCTTGGCAAATAGATAGTTGGCCTCGTCAGACAGAAACTTGTAGAACCCACCCGCTGGATTGGCGTAGCCGTGGGTGCGCAGGGTTATCGCGTGAATTTTGCGGTCATGAATCACTTGCGCCAGCTCGTCTATGTTAAACAGCGGGCGAAACAGCTTGGGGTTGGGCAGGGCCCGCTCAACCGCCAGCGACACTGACGCGGTGCTAATGACCAGAAAGGTATTCTGGGTACACCATTCGCCGCATTCTTCTGGTTGGCCTGCCTGCCCCAAATAGCGATAAACCTCAAAGTTGCGCCCAATCGCTTGGGTAAACTCACGGCGTTTCCAGCGATTCAGCGTGCTCACGACGTACTCTTCATTAACCAGCTTGCAGAAGCTGGGATATTGCGCCTGGCACTGGGCCCAGTCGAAGGCGTGAGCATAGGTCTGGAGTTCTTGATGCAGGGTGTCGGCGATCGCCCGTGCGTCCGACTTGCCTTGATAGATCGCCGGATCTGCGCCAAACATAGGCACATAGGCCAACTGCACAATGCGCGCCTTAGCCCACCAGTCAGAAAACGGAGCCGCATTCGCCACAATGCCCCCCAACCAGCGCTGGTCATTAGCACAGGCGTCGCGCCCTGCCGGCGAGTCGGCCCAGCGATAGGGCAATGCTTCGTCTAGTTTCGTTGCACCCATGAAGGTCCTCCTTCGCGACCGTGATTGATCTAAAGTCCAGGATTAGCGATATCGGCGGAATTTTGCGCTGGCCGGACCTCTGCTAAACCGCACCAACCTGATTTTCCAACGGGGGCGACTATTCCAGCCGAATGCTCAATTTTCTGGCAGCCAGCAGGATCTAGAGAATGAGTCCGGTTTAAAATGTTACGCCAGGATATTCCTGAGATCTTAGAGTGATGTGTCCGGTCTGAAGCAGGAATTTAACAAAGACAAAGCATTTGCAAGTTTATTTCATCACCCTCAGCTTTTGGCAGATGGCAGCTTGACCTCAGTTGCCAGCCCCAATCGTTGCAGGAGGGCGATCGTGGCCCAGGTAAGATCGATTTCCCACCAGGCGAGTCCATGTCGGGCAGAATATTGGAACGCATGGTGGTTGTTGTGCCAGCCTTCGCCGTAGGTGAGCAGCGCCACCCACCAGCAGTTGGTAGAGCGATCGCCCGAATCGTAGGTGCGATAGCCAAAGCGATGAGTAGCGCTGTTTACCAGCCAAGTACAGTGATAGACCACCACCACCCGCACAAACACGCCCCACACCACAAAGGGCCAGCCGCCCAGCAGATAGAGCAAGCCGCCAAACGCCACCTGAATCAAAAAGAAATGGCGCTGCAAAAATTGGTAAACCGGGTCGCCAGAAATATCGCGGGTGTAGCGATCGGTTTCTAGCATGGCGGGCACGTCGTAAAACATCCAGCCCACATGGCTCCACCAAAAGCCCCGACCGGAATTGTGGTGATCTCGCTCTTGATCGGAATGGACATGGTGGTGGCGGTGCAGGCCCACCCACTCAATCGGGCCGCCCTGCATACTCAGCGTGCCAAAAAACACCAGCAGATACTCTAACCATTTCGGTGCTTGAAAGCTGCGATGGCTGACCAGGCGATGATAGCCCAGCGTTACCCCCAGTCCGCCCGTCACCCAATGCATCAAAACGAGGAGGGCGATCGCCCCCCAGTTGAACATGCCCGGGAGAAACGCCAGCAGCGCCCCCAGATGCATGCCAACCATAAACAGCACAACCAAATAGCGAGGTTTTTGTCGAGTTAAGGGTGCAGTCATAAACCTTAGGAAATGTAAAAAAATGCCAGGTCATCTATTTAGAGAGCGAGGCTCTCCAGACCTCGGCACTAAGCTCAAATGAATTTGCTCAGAACGGTTAACCAGACCTGTTAAACGTCCAGCGTGCTCTCTCTCCTGTACCTGCTTTAAGCCATCGGACAGTCTAGCCGCTACCTAGGGTGCAGCAGTCCTCCAGAACAGAGATATCAGTAAGTGGATTTTAGAATAATCAGAATGAAAATGCTCGCACGAAACCTGTGGATGCAAGTCTTCCATTGCAGTGGAGAAGGCACCCGCCTTCTGCACCACAATCGCAGAACAATCCCCAAACTTCTGCGTCAAGCCGCAATCTGTTAAACGATCCCCAAACCGAACCAAAACCAATCAAAGCAGCATAAACCGAAGAAACAACCCAAGCCCATCATTTCGGGGAATGGTCGTGGGGTCAAGCTGAACAGACCACAGTTCCTCGGGTTAGGAACAGTGAATAATCCAATTTGTCAGTTTCTAGAAGAAATGGTCTAGAGGGAATGTTGCCAGTGTCAGGAGGTGTGAACGCGCTAAAAAGAAAAGGGTGAAGGGTGGGGGCGATGGTGCGATCGCATCCCGTCAACACCGCGAATTTCCTGGTCTTCCAGAATCGTGCGGACGCGGCTGGATTGGGCCAGGGCTAGGATGCCCGCCGCGTCTATTTCAACGGGCACAGCCCCTAGCGCATCGGGCGCAGGAGCCAGTAAATGAGCGTGAAAAGCTTCTAGAATGGGTCGAATTTCCTCAAGAGAGTGTTGGGCGGCGCTGCGAATGCGGGCGATCGCCACCTGCCGTTCGGCCGGAGTATGACGGCGGGCAGGAGCTTGGGGTAATGCGCCACCGGGTGCAGAGGGCGATCGCTCAGTTTCTAACATCACAACCGCACGAATCTTTTGCTGAGGCGTCAAGCGCTCCAACCGTGCCCCAAATTCTGGGCTAATTTTAGATAAGCCGCTCGGTAGACCCAGAGCCATATCTGCTTTAGCGACCTCTGCTTTGGCATTCGCCTTGGATTGGTGGGCTGAGTCTTTCCAAACATTGGCATAGCGGCTCCGTCCAGGTTCCCCCTGCGACTCATGTGGAGACTCCGGAAAACCCATGTCGTTATTCAACAAGCCATCCGTATCTCGCAGTGCTGCCATAACCCAGCCAACCTCAAAGCTCACTTTGTGAACCAAGTGTGTCTCTATAGACTACCCGAAATCTCAGAGCCATAACAGAATCTTCAGAAAACTCTGCCAAGCGCAGTATGACGTAAGGTAGAAGGTTTCAGCAAGCTACCCAGACTGAAGTTATTGAAAACTTGAGCTTTGAAATGAGCTGAGCATTTCAACCCGGACAGTTTTAGACAGAAGGACTTCAGCTATGAATCCAGCGCTTTGAGCGCTTCGAGCGGCTGAATGACGCCATAACCCCAACGATTGTCGGGACGATAGCGATTCCCCAGAGGATGTTTGGCGGTGTCCTTTAGAGCTTCTAATAGCTTAGCCGTTGGCACTTCTGGTTTGGCCGCCATCAGCAGTGCCAAAGCCCCAGATACATGGGGGGCAGCCATTGACGTTCCCTGGAGATAGTCATAAGTATGTCGCAATCCAGCCGCTTCGTCGTCGGCTGGAATGCAAGAATAAACCCGAAAACCCGGTGCAACAACGTCGGGTTTGGTGACGAGTTCGTGATTTCCCAGTCCTGGAAACACCAGGCTTGCGCCACTGCTAAAGGAGCATACATCGACCCGATGGCGGGGCTGTCGCTCAACCGCGCCGACCGCAAAAGCGCTGTAGGCGTTTCCTGGCGAGGAGGTGCTGCCATGACTCTCGTTGCCAATAGCGACGACTGAGGCGATCCCCAATTGCTCTAATAATTTTTCAAACAGCACTTCAAAATTCGGCTCGTAGTAAGGCAAGCCCAAAGACATGTTGAGAATTTGAGCACCATTTTCGACCGCCCAGGATATGCCGTGCATCAGCGTAATGAGCGTGCAGTTGCCAATTAGCACGCTGCCGACGAGCAACTCTGCGGCTGGCGCAACCCCAATTGCCACACCGCTGGGAGTTTTGCCCCCGGCGATCGTGCCGCAGACGTGGGTTCCGTGAATGTCTGCATCAAAGCTGGGGGTGGCCTTGATCCGCCGAAATAGAGAATCAATAACCACAAAATCTTTAACTCGCCCTTCTAGAGCGGGGTGATCTCCATACACGCCCGTGTCTAAGACGGCGACTCGGATGCCTTCGCCTCGGGTTCTCTCCCAAAGCTTAGGAATTTCAAGATGCTGCAATCCCCATGTTGCGCCTTGGTCAATTTCTTGTTTGTTCAGTTCTTCGCCTGGGCTGTCGTAGGGTTTGATCAGCTGAATGCGCTGATTGGGCATGATTGCCACGACATTTGGCTGCCCTGCCAGCATGGGCAAGGTGCGGCGAGTCACTTCCACTGAGGCAACGGGAATTGCGCCGGAGCCAATCTGGGCGATCGCTGGCTCTGTGCTACTGCGAGAAGCTTTTGCGCCTTCGGTTTGGTAAGCATCAAACAGAGCTGCCTGAACCGATTGTTGAAGCTTGGCACGCTCTTTCAAGTAGCTGAGGCGTAGCTTATTGCTCCGCAACTGCTCGGCGGTGGGTAAATCCTCTGGCTCATGGGATTCATAGATGACGATCGCATCTATCTTTTCGTTGAGGCCGCGCTCGGCAAGCAGCGGCTCGAAAGCCGGGGAAATTTTTTCTTCGATGCTCATGAATCGGGCCTCCCCATCAGGCTAGCTGGCAGTCGTTTTCGCAATTCCACAGTCTTATCCATCCATCAACCGTCTATTCCGTGCTGGACTCGGACTAGAAGTGTAGCCCCGTCGCTCCGAGCCGCGATCGCCTCCTATAGTCCTCTTCACCCGTGCGATCGCCAATCCCGGTGATTTTACGGAGTTTTTGGGGCGATCGCCGTCGCCTCGATGATACTGCTAAATGATAGCAATTAAATTCTGGATTGGGGCAAATTGCTCAGCCGCCAGCCGAAACTTTCTGCGTGTAAGCTGGTGAACGCTTTAGCAGGCGGGCCTTCCCGATGCACTTAGCAGAGCCATACATTCGTATTGTAGCGATCGCCATTTTGACCTGTCCAAGGGCGCTGTCCCCCCAGGTTGATGGCGTTTTGCTGCACAAAATAGTTCCCCAGTTGAACCTTCAGCCAAAACAAATTCGCCTGAAAACTAGGAGAGCGAGACGGGTATTAAAAACTACACTCAGCTCGAAGCTTAGCTCGAAGAGCCGATCTGGGCGGATTCCTGAGGCGATGCTGCTGCTGCTGGCTGCTGGCCGCGCCAAAGCCAGCTTGTAATTAGGTGAGCCAGCAGCCCCATCGGCCCGGCAAACAGGCACAGCGCCAGCGAATGCGCCGTCCATACGCCCGTCCGCTGTCCTTCCCAATAAATCCAGCGGCCGACAAACAAATCCATCACCAGATAATGCACCCAGCCCGTGGCGGCGATCGCCTCATTGCTAAACAGACGAGCAATGTCCGCAAGCTGTGCACTGGCAAAATCCTCAGCCGAGGTCGCAGTGAGGTTATTGGCAAACAGGTACACATACAGCCCCGCCAGCGCCACAAACGGCAGATAAGACGACATCACCTTGCGCGTCACGCCCCAGTTTGGCAGGAGAATCATCAGCGCCCAGAAGGGTAGGACGAAGACATTGGCGATGTTGAAGAGGAGTTCGATCATTGGGGATGCTTGGGGGTTGGGGG
>RFIF01000155.1 GCA_003695655.1 Cyanobacteria bacterium J069 | reverse complement strand
GGTTAGGGGTCAGGGGTTAGGGGTCTGTTGAAAGCCCTGGCTGCTTAGGCTCGATACTTCGCTTTTCCTGGAGTTTCTAGAGTCCTAGAGCGACGCTGTTTTCGGGGGCGATCGCCCTCGCTGCGTTTACCAGGGTCAGCAGTGGGCCAGTCTGTTCCTGTCCGCTGGTGGACAGATCACTATGGCACAGATACACTCGCTCATCGGCGCGATAGAGCAGATCCCGAATCTGCCGCTCCAGCCGATTCCGATCCGCCTCTAGCGCATCGGCCGCCGTCCAAAGCTGCCCTGACCAGTCGCTGAGAAACAGCGGCGCACCAAACAGCCCGCCGCCGCCTGTCAGCCATAGCGGCGACCCCGCATCCAGCCAAAACTGCCAGCGATGGGCACCGCGATTTGCCCGGTACTGAAAGATCGTGGCCAGCGTCACCGCCGGGCGCGTAATCAGGGGACGTACTGGGTAGGGGTCGGCCGTAATCGTGCCGCCGCGCAGCAGCTCGATGAAATCCTGCACACTTTCCGAGAGTGGCGCGGTGCTGCGGAGCGGGTCGGCTTGCCGCAGCCGCGCTTCTACTTCCCAAAAGTGCTGCGCCGTTTCCATTAGCTCTCGCAGTGCCGCCAGACGATCGTAGGGCAACATGCTGCCACCGTAGAGAAACTGCTGAATCGCCCGGTCGAGCAGCGTCGCCGGACTGGGGATCAGGCGCTGCTGCTGCTGGGCCTGCTGCGTTTCGATCCACTGGCGCATCGACTCATAGGACTGGGTGGCGCGGTGACCTAGCCGATCCCACCGGGGAAAGGCCGTCGCTGGCAGCAAATACGGGCGATCGGGGTCGGGCACAAAGCAGTGATCAACCAGCAGCCCAGCACGAACCGGGTCGATGGTGGGCGAGGATTCTGCGGTTGAGGGATTGGGAGTGGGGGGCTGGCTGAGGACGATCAGCAGTTCGGCGATCGCCTCTCGGCTAATCAATCGACCCAGCCCCGGATAGACCAGCGCCAGCAGTGTCAGCAGAGCGCGAATCAAGGGCGAGGCGGCGAGGGGCTGCTGGTCGTTTAGCGCTTCCACCGCAATACCCCGACGGTTGAGAATTTCCCGTAGGGTATAGCGGGCGATCGCATCCAGCCCCGGACCAATAATCGCCACCTCATCCGGGCGCACCTGCCCACTGTGGATGGCTTGGGCGACCTGCTCCGCCGTTTCCCGCAGCAGTTGCGCCCGCGAAATCGTTTGGATTGACGGCATCGCGTCGGGCAGGTCGGGCAGCAGCACGGGTTCACGCACCCAGCCCGCCAGTGGATCGGCCCAGTCGGTGCCGAGGGTGTGGGCCGGCAGATCGAGCATTTCTACCTGGCAGCGGGCCGCCAGGGCGCCCAGCCGCGCCGGGTCGGCTCCCAGTCCCCAGCGCACGGCTCCCTGGGGGTTGTAGGTAAAGATGCCCGGCAGCCCGATATCCAGCAAATGGGAAAAGAGCGTGTAGGCGATCGCCGGGTAGTCGTCCACGTCATCCGCCAGCAGGACACTAAAGCGATCGCGCAAACGAGCTTGATAGGTGGCATCAGGCAGCAAATAGCGACTATAGAGATCGGCGGCTATGCCGTAGGTCAGCAATCCCCGCTCCAAGCACCAGTCCCGCCACTGGGCGATCGCCTCGCCCACCCGCAGCCACAAATCGGGCTGAGTTTCGGGCGGGGTTAGCCCCTGCTGAAGCAGGGGCGCAATATCCTCCGGTGGCACCTCTGCCAGAGACGCCAGTTGCAGCAAATCCAGCATTCGCCGCACCAGAAAATAGTCCGATACGCCCGGCAGCATCAGCGTGCCATCTTCCAGGGCTGGCTGCCAGAGGCGCGTCGCCAATGCCTGCTCCGTTTCGGGTCGCAGCCGCAGGGGAAACTGGGTGCCCACCAAACCCCGCTCTACCAGCAGCGGATAAAACAGCACCACCTCGGCAAAGAAAAACCCTAGCGGCGTCGCCGTTTCCACTGGGTAGCGATCTTGCTCTGCTGCCAGCCGATCTGACAGATCCAGCCGATTGTCGCCGATCGCCGCAAAGGCCAGGGCCGGCGGCGTGCTGGGAACCGACGCCTCCACAGCGCCCGACGAGGCGCTTTGCTCAGACAGGGCCCACTCACCAAAGCGCTGCACTAACCGACCCGTCTTGCCGCTGCGAGACGCTCCTACAATCCAGATCGACGGTTGCATAGTTTGAGAGCTACCCAATTGAGAAAAGAGGAATTTGCTACGATACTACATACTTCTGGTTTCAGTTCTGGTGGAAAGCGTTGCCGCGCTGCTAGAAAATTGGCTAAATAAACTGGCTGAATTACCGCGACGCATTCATTAAACCGGATCTCAGCCTGCTGATTCTAAACCTGCTGATTCTAGGCTTGCTACTTTAAAGTCTGCTTCGCAGCACTCATCCTCAAGGTCTCTGCGAAGATTAATCTGTGTGCATACGCAATGACAAACCCAATTGTTTCTGGCGTTCAGGCCTATCTCCGCTTTAGCCGACGGTGGCTGATGGGCACCCCAGAGCGTGCTCTCGACGATGCCTACGAGGCCGCTCTTCGCATCAAAGCCATCGAAGACAACTACTTTGGAGGCGATCGCATCTCCTTTAGCAAGGGCAACTATAGTAGCAGCGCCCGCACCTATTTCCAGTCTGAGCTGCGCAAATATCTTAATGTTGCCAAGCTCAGGCTGGCCGAGTTTCGCACCAGCAGCTCGATCCTACAGAGCGATCGCCCCGCCGCCGAAATGCAGATCGACGAAACAACGCCCGTACCTTATGAAATTAACATTCTCGATCGCGCGGCGCTAATTCCCCAAAAGCTGGCGTTTGTGGATAGTATGCTAGCCCGCTACGGCGATCGCTCCCCCTCTGGTTCTGCACTGGCCGCCCGACCAGACCCCAATCCATCGCTCAATGGGATGCAGCCCTTCGACAGCAGCGCCGGGCCCGGGCGCACCACAAAACGTCAGCCCGATATCGAATCAATCGTGGATAAAACTGGCGTGCTGCCCCGCTCAATCTTGCGCACCGCCGACCGTATCAAGCGAGAGCTAGACCCCAACTCCGAGCAGGAGGTGATGGAAGACTTCTACATTTCTAAACGGCGCACCTTTATAGCGGTTCGCCTTGTGCTACTCCTCATCATCATTCCGTTGTTGACCCAGCAAGTTACCAAAAACTTTCTCATTAGCCCCCTCGTCGAGCGCTATCGCACGCCAGACACGGCCAGCACATTCCTCAATCAGGACATTGAAGATGAAGCCTTTGACGAACTGCGGCGCTATGAAGAGCGGCTGCGGTTTTCTAGCCTCGTCGGCAATGCCCCGCCCCTGACAGAACCAGAAATGACCTCTGCTCTTCAGGAAAAAGCCCAGGACTTGCAGCGCGAAGCGATGGCCAAAAGCAACAACGCAGTCAAAAATGTCTTTGCCGACCTGTTCTCAGTATTGGCTTTTGTGGCAATCTTGCTCAGCAGCCGCCGAGAAATCGAAGTGCTAAAGTCCTTTATGGATGAAATTGTCTATGGTCTCAGCGACAGTGCCAAAGCGTTCGTTATTATTCTATTAACTGACATTTTTGTAGGGTTTCACTCGCCGCATGGATGGGAAGTTTTACTGGAAGGCGTTTCGCGCCACTTCGGCATTCCAGAAAGCCGAGATTTTATCTTCCTGTTCATCGCGACGTTCCCGGTGATTTTGGATACGATTTTCAAGTATTGGATCTTCCGCTACCTCAACCGCATCTCGCCCTCCGCAGTTGCCACCTACCGCAACATGAACGAGTAGGAGACAAGGGGTTGGGGG
>RFIF01000154.1 GCA_003695655.1 Cyanobacteria bacterium J069 | reverse complement strand
TTGGCTTCCGGGAACTGCATTAAGCGGTTTTTCTGAAAGCCCTGCCAGATGGGAGTTTCAGCGACTTAATAAATTAGCTCTCAAACCCGCTCAAAAACCGTTGCAAGCGTTTGTAGTGTGACTCTGATTGAGGGCGTTGCTGAATCAGTCTATGAAACTATGATAGGACTTACACAGTTGGATGATTTTTCGCGGGCTGCGCCCGCGAAAAATCATCCAGAATCTATAAAACTCGTTTCAACTGCGTAAGCCCTGTATGAAACGGTTTCTGAAGACCTTGGGACTCTGCCCCAAATCCGGCGAAATCATAGCGTCATTCAGCAACGCCAGAAATGCTGTTGCCGTTGGGGTCTTTCCAGTAGAGCGGGCCAACGTTGATGTCGTTGAAGTCTGGCTTGCCATCGCCCATCTTGTACGCGCCTTTGTAGGGCGGCGTGAGAATTTCGCTCGTGGTGTTAAAGAACTCGCGGCCCGCGCAGATGGTTACCAGTTCCTCGCGATTGGCAGGGTCATCACACCACTGCTGCGCCTCCATCACCGTCTTGAGAATCGCCTTGGTGGCCTTCGGGTGTTTTTCAACCCAATCCGCCCGTATAGCCAGATACTCCTCTGGGTGATACTTCCATATTTCGTGGGTCAGCGTTGCCATAAAGCCAATCCCATCACTGACAATGCGATAGGGCCAGGGGTCGCCCGTGCTGAAGGCATCCATTGTGCCGTTCCGCATTCCCTGTACGGTTTCTGCCGGAGGCACAGCCAGTAGCTCAATATCCTTATCTGGGTCTACACCGCTAGCCGCAAACCAGTAGCGAATCCAGAAATCCTGGTTCACATTGGGGAAGGTGTGGGCCGCTTTGAACTTGCGCCCGTTTTTGGACTGGAAGCTTTTGACGTAATCCAGGTCATTGATTTTGAGACCCATGCCCTTGCCCTGATGCAGACCCGCAACGGCGATGCCATTCCCTTGTGTGTTGAGTTGGCACAGCACTGCCATTGGCACTTTCTGATTGTTCAGCGTGATTATGCCTTCATGAATTAGGTGTGGCATGGGCATTTGCCACTGGCCCCCGTCAATGCCGCCTGCTTCAGAACCAATGGTGACGTTATCCCGCGCACCGGCCCAGTTGGCCTGCTTGGCAACGGACACCTCGGTCATTCCATACTTATCGAAAAAGCCCTTTTGCTTCGCAATAATTAGCGGTGCAGATTCTACAATCGGAATGTAGCCGAGGACAGCTTTGGTCGTTTCTGGTGCATCGCCTGCGGCGACAGGGCTGGCTGCTGGCGATGCACCAGATCCAGCAGTCGGGTTAGAAGATGACGACGTTGTGTAGCCTTTGAGTAATACTGCGCCAGCGGCTGATGCGCCAGCGGTGAACAGAAACTTCCGATGAGACAAGCCAGAAAAGTAAGACATAGATCCTCCTGAGACGATCGTGAGCGATCGCCATGTATGAAAAGCAGTACGAACACAAGTCTGAACAAAAATCTCCCAGCCTAAAGCCAGCTCTGCGTCCAGAAATGGCAGGCTTGAGTGATAGAACTACGCACGGAATAAGTTAATCCAGCCCCTCTGGAGAATGATGTTTTTCGTCCTTTTGAGGTGAAGACATCGGACTAGATCAACGTAACGGTGAAAGCCTCAAGTAATACGAATGCGAACTCAGCTAACCCATCGGTGCAGGACGGTCGCTCCTGGGGAAACCAGTAGCGCCTGCGCCACTTTCGATGTTGAATTGAATGTACTCTGCTTTTGTACATATCATCTATGAAAAACTTATGATTCCGCCCATAACGATAGCTATATAGCTATGGTTAACCCATCTTTTACCTCTTTCTCCAATCGAGCAAATCCCTGGATAGATCGCCTTTTGAACTCATATTTGAGCCTGTATAAACCTGCGGGGCCAAACTCCTGCAACGAGGTAGGACAGGTGCAGCGGCTGCTAAAAAGGCAGTCTGTGGAGCGGGGCAAGCCATATTTGCTGCCTCAAGGCAGTCTGATGAAGTCGTCCAAACATGATTGAACTGCGTCACCTGCGCTATTTCATCACAGTTGCCGAGGAACTGCACTTTGGGCGGGCGGCGGTGCGCCTGCACATGGCCCAGCCACCGCTAAGCCAGCAGATTCGACAGCTAGAGGGCGAGCTGGGCTTCCAATTGTTCTATCGCACCAAGCGCAGCGTGCAGCTTACGGAAGCGGGGGCAGTCTTTTTGCAGGAATGCCAGCGGGTGATGCAGCAGTTGGATCAGGCTGTGCAAATTGGGCAGCAGGTCAGCCGGGGCGAGCGGGGGCAGTTGGTCATCGGGTTTGTCAGCTCGGCAGCCTACAGCATTTTGCCGCCGCTGCTCCAGGCGTTTCGCGCTGCCGCGCCGGATGTCAGCCTGGAGCTGCATGAGCTGACGACCGATCAGCAGGTGCAGTGGTTGCGCGATCGCCGTATGGACGTGGGCCTTGTCCGACCACCCGTAGATGACCCCGCCTTTTGTCTGACGCTGCTCTCCGAAGAACCGCTGGTCGTAGCACTGCCTCAGCAGCACCCGCTGGCTCAGCAGCCCCAGGTGTCTCTGGCAGATCTGGCGGGCAAGCCGTTTATCCTGTTTCCGCGACCGCTCGCACCGGGACTCTACGACCAGATCATTAGCCTCTGTCAGCAGGGCGGCTTTAGCCCAACAATCGTGCAAGAGGCGATTCAGATGCAAACCATCATCAGCCTGGTGGCCGCAGAGATGGGCGTGGCGATCGTCCCCCTGTCACTGCAAAACCTCCAGCGCACAGGCGTGGTCTATCGGGCACTCCAGGAACCCACCCCCAAAGCGGCGATCGCCCTCCTCACCCGCCAGCTAGACCCTTCGCCCACCGTGCAGGGATTTTTGGCGATCGCCCAACAGTTAATTTCAGACGATTTTCAATGACTTTATACAATGACTGCTAACCTGGACATCCCCAGCTAAAGCCCTACCTCTAAACCGTGAGCACCCCTAAACAGCAGGATTCGCGAGAGCGATGCTAGATTTTGAGCTAGATTTTGACAGAGCCAAACTTATCCCGTCGCCCTGACAGCATGCGCCCTACCTTTTTAGGATTTCCCCTCTCTCCTCGCCATCGCAGTTGGTTTCGCTTTGCGATGCAGATGCGAGGCTCTGTGCTGCCCTATGTATTTCCCAGGGCGCTCCTTTGCGGACTCTTTGGAGAAGTAATTGCACTCCTCTACTCACAGGGCATCAATGTCTCAATACCGGCGCTGTCAGGACTAATCCCCAATATTGTGTTGGGTTTGCTTCTGGTCTTTCGGACGAACACTGCCTACGAGCGATTTTGGGAAGGACGAAAGCTCTGGGGCACACTCACCAACGTCACCCGCAACCTGGCCAGACAAATTTGGGTCAACGTGTCTGAAAAGAATTCTCAAGATCGGACACAAAAAGCGATCATTTTGCACTTATTAGTCGCCTTTGCAGTGTCTACCAAGCTGCATCTACGAAAACAATCGTTTGAAGATCCTGGGCTGCTAACCCTGCTGCCCAAGGATTGCTATTTCAAACTTCAGGATATGAACACCCCCCCGCTAGAAATTGCCTTTTGGGTCAGTGACTATTTGCAAAAACAGCGCCGTCGCAATCGGCTAACGGCCTATCAGCTCGACACCATGCAAAAAATGATTAGTACAATGGTCGATGTGTTAGGCGGATGCGAGCGAATTTTGAGAACTCCCATCCCACTAGCTTATGTAATTCATCTAAAGCAATTGCTGTTAATTTATTGTCTAACGTTACCTTTTCAACTAGTGGCTGATGTGCAGTGGGCGACAGGGCCAATCGTGGCGCTGATTACGTTTACGCTGCTCGGAATCGAAGAGATTGGTGTCGAAATTGAGAACCCCTTCGGCACCGATGCAAATGATTTGCCACTGGATGCAATGTGTCAAAATATGCTGCGAGATGTTGAAGATTTAATCGGACTGGGTGCTGCCTGGACGCCCATTTCGACCTTGGCAAGCGAAGCACCGCCGCCGCCAGAGAAGCCGGAGGAAGGATGGCTCTCGCAGCAGCAGCCATAAAATCTTTGAGAGAGTGTTTTGATCTGTATGAATTACTATATTTTTATTTTAAACCGTGATCATTTTGCTGATTTTGAGAATCTTTCTTATTAAGAAAATCTGTGATAGTTGACGACATTTTTTAACCTGTATACTGTAGTTGTATTCATTCCAGTGACGCAAATTTTATATCTTTTGCTTATATCTTTTGCAAAAGTTCTTTTGTGAAGGCGCTGTACTGTTAGGTTGACCTATGTTGGGTCGCTGGCTCAGGTTGCGCTAGCACAAAGCTGAATCGCCCGCAGTGAACTGGATTTGAAGTGCAGATCATCTGCAAACGTCAGACGCAAACGTCAGACGCAAACGTCAGATAACCTACGATCGCTGAGGAGCGCACCTATGGCTATTACGGCAAGTCCGATTCAAACCTTTGAACAGGTGAAAGACAACCCCATCGGGCTAGAGTTGAACGTCACAACAGCAGTTTGTGAGGGTTTTAACATTGCCCTGGCAAGCTTTCAAGCACTGTATTTGCAATATCAAAAGCATCACTTTGTGGTGGAAGGGTCTGAGTTTTATCAACTGCACGAATTCTTTTCCGAAGGCTATGACAAAGTGCAGGGTCATGTCCATGAGATTGGGGAACGGCTCAACGGGCTGGGTGGCGTGCCTGTCGCTAGTTTTAGCAAGCTGGCGGAGCTGTGCTGCTTTACGCCAGAACCGGACGGCGTGTTTGCCTGCCGGGCGATGGTCGAGCACGACCTGAGTGCAGAACAGGAAATTATCAAGCTGATGCGGCGGCAGGCAGGGCAGGCAGAAAGCCTGGGCGATCGCGCTACTCGTCTCCTTTACGAGAAAATCCTGCTGGAGTCGGAAGACCGCGCCTTTCATCTGGCGCATTTCCTCGCTCAAGACAGCCTGACGCCCGCCTTTACCCTGGCTAGCCAGAATTAAGGATAATGAAGAGGCAAGCCCTGCCTGGGTTTTCTGCCATCCTTGTTATTTCCTAATATTCTGAATTGTCCGCCTATCTTCTCGTTACTCACGGCAGCCGCGACCCCAGACCTCAAGCCGAGGCTGGGGTTTTGGCACATCAGGTCGCCGCAGAATTAAGACAAAGACATCTGACGCCTGGCGCTATGCCTCCGCTGGTAGAGACGGCAGTGCTGGAACTCAGTCCGCTGTCGCTGCATGAGCAAATCTTGCGGCTGGGGGCACAGGCGCTGGCGCTGGGGCGCGATCGCCTGGTGATCGTGCCCCTATTCCTATTGCCAGGAGTGCATGTGATGGAAGATATTCCGGCGGAGGTGGCGATCGCTCGTTCTCAGCTTGAGCCGCGCCTCCAGATCGAGGTTGTGCCTCATTTAGGCTGCCATCCCCGGTTGCAAGCGCTGTTACCCCAGCCCACAGCGGCTGGCGCTGCCAGAATATTGCTGGCCCACGGCAGCCGTCGCCCCGGCGGCAATGACCCGGTGGAGGCGATCGCTCACCAGGTCGGCGCGATTCCTGCCTATTGGGCTGTGCCGCCCAGCCTGGCGACTCAGGTGGCAGTTCTGGTGGAGCGAGGCGCAGGCATGGTGGGCAATGGCAGCCAGGGCGCTCAGACTCATGCCCAGACTCATGCCCAGACTCATGCCCAGACTCATGCCCAGAC
>RFIF01000012.1 GCA_003695655.1 Cyanobacteria bacterium J069 | reverse complement strand
TTCAGCCCGTGCTGGCGCGGGTGAATGCGTCGGCGATGAACCTGGCGGTGATTGCGCTGCTGCTGCCGACGGCGGTGAACTACACCTCGTCGGGCATCTCGGAGCCGCTGATGCAAAAGCTGTCGGTTGCCGTGGCGATCGTGCTGATGCTGGTGTATGTGCTGACGCTGCTGTTTTCTATGAAAACCCACAGCTATCTCTATGATGTCGGCATGGCGGAGATCGAGAGCGCCGATGCTGAGGCAGACGCCCGCGGTGAAGCCCACAGCGAACATAAACCCAATCCCGTGCTGTGGACGGCGGTGCTGCTGGGCGCAACCACGTTCATTGCGCTAGAGTCCGAAATTTTGGTGGGGTCGCTAGAGGTCGCCACCAGCGCCCTGGGGCTGACGGAGCTATTCACCGGAGTAATTTTGCTGCCCATTATTGGCAACGCGGCTGAGAATGTGGCTGCTGTTGTCGTCGCCATCAAAAATAAGATGGATCTGTCGGTTTCTGTGTCGATGGGAGCCAGTATGCAGGTGGCGCTGTTTGTTGCGCCTGTGCTGGTGCTGGCGGGGCTGTTCTTGGGGCAGCCGATGGACTTGAACTTTAACCCGTTTGAGGTGGTGGCAGTGGCGGTGGCGGTGCTGATCGCCAACTCGATTAGCTCCGACGGCAAATCCAACTGGCTGGAAGGGGTGCTGCTGCTGGCGACCTATGTGATCCTGGGCATCGCCTTCTTCTATCATCCGGTGATCGAAGCTGTTGTGGCTTAGTCGTGGTTGAGTCGTGGTTGAGTCGTGGCTTAACGTGACTAAATCGGGCGGAAATGGGCGATCGCAAACATTTCGCCTCTACCCATGCGTCCATGCAGCAGACTCCGTACAATAAAGTGTTGAAGCAAGATTGAAATGCTCAATGTGAGCCAGGAGCGCCAGTATGCCAGCAGCCGTGGGAGTCATTCAGACCGTCGGGTTTCCAGGAGTTTTGGCGGCGGCGGATGCGATGGTGAAGGCGGGTCGGGTGACGCTGGTGTATTACGGGCTGGCGGAGCGGGCAGAATTTTTGGTGGCAATTCGCGGCAGCACGTCGGAGGTCAAGCCCGCTATCGAAGCGGGTGTGGCGGCGGTAAGCAAGGTCTATGGCGCAGAGTTAGTGGATTACTACATCATCCCCAACCCGCCGCAAAACCTGGAAGCTGTGCTGCCCATTCAATATACGCCCAAGGTGCAGCAATTTATGTAAGCCGGCTGCCGTGCTGTTTCAGGTATCTGGGGAGCGTACCAAAATCGAATTGCAAAGCGGGTTGATAGAGCAATCAGCCTGCTTTCTCAGCACCATCTCAGCAATCTATCGAAGGTTCTTGCTAGACTGCGACGGTCTTTTCTCGTTGGAGAAACCCTGTCGTGAAAGCAGTCAATCTTGCTGAGAAGTGTGCAGAGTTCTCGGATTGCTGGAGTCCCAAGGTAGTCGGTGAGTTAAATGGACAGCAGGTGCGTCTGGTTAAGCTCCAGGGCGAGTTTGTCTGGCACCACCATGACCATGAAGACGAATTGTTCTTGGTGATGAAAGGCACACTGCTGATGAAATTCCGCGATCGCGATGTTTGGGTGAACGAGGGCGAATTCATCATCATTCCCAGAGGCACAGAGCATCTGCCCGTCGCGCCCGCCGAAGTTCACGTCCTCCTGTTTGAGCCGGCCACCACGTTGAACACTGGAAATGTGGAAAATCAGCGCACGGTCAAGGTCTTGGAACAAATTTAGACAGGACTGACGCAGTTGAAACGAGTTTTATAGATTCTGGATGATTTTTCGCGGGCGCAGCTCGCGAAAAATCATCCAACTGCGTAAGCCCTATTAGAGAACTAGCGGGGCAAAACGCTTACAAAAATCCAATCACAGCAGTAACGGTGGCTTATCGATTGCGTTGCTTAACGCCTGTTTCCGTGCATTAAGCGTTCTAAAGATATGACTCGAAGGTCAGGGAAAGCCATTGATTTTTTCGATGGGGCAACACTTGACCGTACAATATGGATTGGATTTTGTTCGATTTTTACCCGCCATTTTGAGTATCGGGCGAGCGATCGCCTCTGGAGAGAATCATGCCGGTTGCAGTTGGCGCACTAGAGACGAAGGGTTTTCCTGCTGTGTTGGCAGCAGCAGATGCGATGGTGAAGGCGGGTCGGGTGACCCTGGTGGGCTATATTCGCGCCGGAAGCGCCCGCTTTACAATCATGATTCGCGGCGACGTGTCGGAAGTGAAGCAGGCGATGGATGCGGGCATCGAGGCGGCGCAAAACACCCCCGGCGGCACGCTAGAAACCTGGGTGATTATCCCCCGTCCGCATGAAAATGTGGAAGTGGTGCTGCCCATTGCCTTTACGCCCGAAGTTGAAGCGTTTCAGGATTCTGCGGGCATTCCTCGGCTGCCGGCCCGAGGCAACGGTTCTGGCGGGCAATAGCGTTACGCCATGACCATTCCGAATCGCGCGATTGTTTCTGTTCCCGCCACTACGACCAATATCGGGCCGGGGTTTGACTGCTTAGGGGCGGCGCTGTCGCTGCGAAATCACTTCACCTTTACGCGCCTAGACCAGAGCATCGAACCTGTGCAGATTGTGGTGGCAGGGCTGGAGGCAGAGCGCGTCAAAACCAACGAAACGAATCTGGCGT
>RFIF01000153.1 GCA_003695655.1 Cyanobacteria bacterium J069 | reverse complement strand
GTCCACCCCCCGCGCTGCTGAGCCACAGCGGGCAGCTTCTCCCGTAGCTTCGCCCCCGCGTCCGTCTACGCCGCCCACCTCGGCCCCGCCCACCTCGCGGCCGCCCCTGGTGCGCCCTACCATTCCACAAATCTCTGGCTGGCGCTGCATCCATACGCTAATTGGGCATGGGTCTTGGGTTACCAGCGTGGCGATGGATGAAGCAGCCTCGGTCTTGGTCAGCGGCAGTTTGGATGACACGGTCAAGGTCTGGAACCCAAAGCAGGGCAACCTGTTGTTTAACCTGACGGGTCACAGCCGCGATGTCAATGCGGTGGTGATTAGCCCCGACGGGCGGACGCTGCTGAGCGCAGGCGACGACTGCCTGATCAAAGCCTGGTATTTGCCGACGGGCGCGCCCCTGAGGAACTTGTCAGGTCATAGCCGCGATGTCAATGCGCTGGCAGTCAGCCCGGACGGGCGGCTGCTGATTAGCGGTGGCGAAGACCGCACGATTCGTCTGTGGAGCCTGGCGAATGGCGCAGTGGTGAAGGTGCTGCCAGGGGTGCTAAGTATGATTAAGGCGATCGCCGTCAGCCGCGACGGGCGCACCTTTGCCAGCGGCGGGCTAGACAATAAAGTGCGGATCTGGAGCCTGCAAACGGGCGAACAACTCCGTCTGCTGTCGGGACATGTCAGTGCGGTCAATGCGCTTGCCTTTCACCCGGACAGCCTGATGCTGGCGAGCGGCAGCCGCGACAAGACCGTGAAAATCTGGAACCTGAAAACTAGTGAGCTGCTGCACAACCTCGCCGACCACACCCGCGAAGTCAACACGCTAGCCTTTAGCCCTGACGGCAAGACCCTCTTCAGCGGCAGCAGTGACGCTACTGTCAAACTTTGGGATACCACGACAGGCAGGCTGATCGATACGCTGGTGGGCCATGCCGACAGTGTGAATGCGATCGCCCTCAGCGGCAACGGCCGATATCTCGTCAGCGGCAGTTCGGATAACACGGTGCGGCTGTGGCAGGGGTAAGGGCTGGCCAGTAAACGCGCTGCGTTTACTGGCCGGTCAAGCTTTAGAAGCGATCGCCAAAAGTGACAATCAGCCGGCTGTCTCCTGTGTCGGTAAAGCCAAACTCTAGCCGACCGAAGCCTAGCGGGGTGCGGGCTTGCAGACCCGCACCAAAGCCAAAGCCGTCGCCGGGTTTGTCGCGGGCTACGGCGGGTTCGCCAATCACGTCATCGGCCGTGCCCAGGTCGTTCGCGTAGTCGATAAACAGCACGCCCCGCAGGTCGATGTCTCGATCAAACAGATTCAACCGGGCAACCGGAAACCGATATTCTGCCGTTGCTTGCACAAAGCTGGTGCCCGTGCTGATGCCGCCGCCCGCAAAGCCCCGCACCGAATTGTTACCGCCCAGATTAAAGCCGATATAGGGCGGCACATCGCCCAACACCGTCCCCGCCTGCACATTCAGCACCAGCGTCCGCGGCCCCTCGCCAAAGCCAAATAGATTTAGCGGCAAATAGTGGGTGTAAAAGCCGGTGAGCCGGGTAAACGCATCGTCCGTGTCGATCAAAAAGCCCTGGCTGACGCCAAACCGCAGCAGCGAGCCTTCGGTGGAATAAGCCCCATCGTTGCGGCGATCGACTGCGGCCACAAAATCAACGCTCACCAGGTCATCAATGCCGCTGTCTTCCACGGTGAAGCGATTCCCGTCTTCATCTCTGGGAAAAATCTCGTCTGAGAAGAAATCGTCGCGTACCGACACCCGCTGATAGGTGACGCCTAACGCCGACTCGATTTCATTGCCCAGCGAAAAGTTGTATTCCACGCCGCCGCCCAGCCGGTGAATCCAGGGCGTGTCGCCCGTGGGCAGGTCTACGTCGCGATCGCCCCCTTGGAACGCGCCGATATGCGATCGCTGGCTGAACACATTCGCGCCAAAGTTGCCAAACACCACGCCCAAATCGGCACCTAGCGCCGTGGTGCCGCCAATCACCGCCAGGTGAACGTAGCTATCTGCGCTGAGCGGCTGCCGGACGCTAGCCACCGCCGACAGCCCCGTGCTTTGAATCGTCGTCCGCACGACCCGCTGCCGCAGCGGGCTTTGCAGCGCCGTCGGGTCGGGCAGGTTGCTGGCAAACTGAAAGCGGAGCGCGTTTCCCTGCTCGAAGTCGTACAGCGCCGGAATCTGGGCGATCGCCCCTGGATCTAGCGCCGTCAGCGCCGACTGGCTGTTGGTAGGGGCAAGGGCGGGTGTTTCGGAATCGACAGGTGCAGCCATGGGGGAAAACGTCGGCTCGATCCCCAAAGTTTCCTCAATCAGCAAATCCTCAGCGCGGGTCGAAGATTCTGATTCCGCTGCAACCCCAAGTTCTGGCTGTGGGGCAGGCGGCTGAGCAGCGAGCAGGTTTCGCCCCTCTCCTTGTATAGTCTGTGTTTCAAGCGTAGTCTGTGTTTCAGGACTAGTCTGTGTTTCAAGCGGTTCTAGTGATTGGGGCGCTGGCCCCATCTGCGCCCGATAATCCGGACGCGCCCAGGCTTCTTCCGGCTGCTGAGAATTGAAAGCATCTGGGGTTGCCTTGGCAAGGTTGGGAGTTGCCTGGGCAGGCAGTGCGGTCATCCACACCGCACTCAGGGTGCCTGCCAGCATCGTCAACGCACGCAGCGGCATCACAGGTAAATGGTAGGGCAGTGGCATGGATTTCTCTCCTCACGTAAGACTTGTTTATTAACCCCGCGCCGCCTTTAGGATGCCGCGAAACACGCTAAAAATCAGCCTGTGAGAAAAATCCAGGCGTAAAGATTTGCGACAGTCCAGGATTCACGATTCAGGAAGCACAGGGACAAGCTGGATGGACCCTGCGTGGCAATCGCGGAGCCATAGACGAATTGCCTGCGCTACAACGCCTTCACTGCTGTCGCGGGGCGGGCTGGCGGGCTGACCCGTAGAAAGGTCGCCCAAACTTGACACCACGCCTGCTAGCTGCCACTGGCCTGCCTGCTGGGTCAGGAAAAGCCAATAAAATCCCTCGAGCCGAGCATATCCGCCATAGCCATATTGCCGCTCTAGCGTGGTGAAAAAGACTTGCTGGGGCTGGTCTGCGGGAGCGATCGCCTCATATTCTGCCAGCCCCAAGTCTTCCAGACTGGGCGACAGCGGGCGATAGTCTGGTGCTCCTGCCAGCAGCACATAGCTGGGAGGCAGATCGATGGTGCGGCTGCGATTGCGCGATCGCACGATAACCCGGTTCGCATAGCTGGGCAAATCGCGCAGCAGCAGCGGCATCAGCGTCTCTAGCGCCGCAGGACAGCGATCGCGATCGATGGCTTTGGAACCGTGATCAGGGCTGTCGCTGCTGCCGGGAAATTTCTGGTGCGGTGCAGGGGTAGATTGTTCAATTAGCCCCCCCGCTGGACTCGATAAGAGGATCAGTGCTCCCCAGCCGGCGATCGCCTGAGCGATGAGGGCGATCGCCCTCCATCCATTTCCCATGGGTTTCTACCATCCGCCACAAAAGAAGCAAAACAGAAGCAAAACAGAATTAAAACAATTTAATTAAAACAACTTAAGCACCTGCATTGTTGGCGATCCGGCCGCCAAGCCCAAACCCCAAGCCCAAACCCCAAGCCCAAACCCCAAGCCCAAACCCCAAGATCAAATTCCTGAGTATCTAATTCCTGAATACATTAATTACACTTCATTGCGAATCGCAAACTGTGTAAACCTGCCATGCTACGGTCGATACTGTTAATTAAACACATGTATTCGAGATAGCGCAGGCCCATGAAGGAGAACATTCTGATTTCTGCGGCTGAATCCATCGCCGCCCCCACTTTGAGGGAAGACTTCAGCGAATACGTTGCACATCTTCAACTTCACATGGCGCTGCACGCCCGCAAGTTGGTTCCCCATCTCAACAGCACCGACGGCAGCCGCCAGCAACTCCTGCACCAAACCCAAGCCGACTTTGAGAAGTTTGTCTCACGGCAAGCTCTGTAGAAAGCTCTGTAGACAGGCTGGCAGCGCCCCAAGATAGCCTCAAAACACAAGGATAGGCCGCGCGCCGCGCGGCCTATCCTTGTGTTTTGAGGATTATGTTTTTAGGACTGCCGATCAGCTTTAAATCGATAGCGATGGACAGAATGGTTAGGCCAAGCATCAAACTGAAAACCTTGATGCAGCTCGGGCTTTAGACCTAACCCCTAACCCCTGACCCCTGCTATACGTGCTCAATCCACCAAAATACTGACGACTCCCGTTGCCAGGTCATAATAGGCACCGACCACCTTCACCCAACCCTGCTGCACCGCTTGGGAAACGATGGGCGACTGGGACAGCCGTTGAGTTTGCAGCCGGACGTTTGCTTTCACAGCATAAGTCAGGCGATCGCCCGGCTTCATCGTTCGATCTGGATGCTCGCGCCGCAGTTGGGCAATCTCGGCATCGGCCGTGGCGATCGCCGGCTGAATTGCTTCCACCAGGCTGTCCAAAGCACCCGGCAGCTTGCCGCCCTGAAGTGCCGCCGTCACTGCCCCACAGCCTGCGTGTCCCAGCACCATGACCAACGGCGTGTGCAGCAGACCGACGGCATATTCCTCGCTGGCTACATCCTCTAGCGTGGCCACATTGCCCGCCACCCGCACCACAAACAGGTCGCCAATGCCCTGATCGAAGACAATTTCTGGCACTACCCGTGAATCCGCACAGCTCAAGATCGCCGCAAAGGGTTTCTGGTTTTCGGCAACTTCCGTTAGCCGGGTGGTGTCTTGGTGGGGCAACAGTCGCCGCCGCGTTACAAACCGCCGATTTCCTTCGATCAGCTCTGCTAGCGCTGCGTCGGGAGTGGCGGGTACTGCCGCGTTTGCTTCCGACATCAGACCGTTGGCAAATGGGGAGGGCGGCGTTGCTGGGGCGTTAGAAAGGGCAGCGTCCGAGAGCGATCGCCCATTGGCCGCCTGTGGATGGACTGCGATCGCCAGCCCTGATCCGGCAGCAAATCCCCCCAACCCCAGTTTTAGAAACATCCGTCTAGAAACTGCAAACCCCAACCCCGCAAACTCCACACCAGCTTCCGGCATAGTTCCTAACCCTAACCCCTCACCTGCTTAAGCTTCCAGGTGCCGCTAGAAATTAAATTAGTCATCACATGCGCCACAATTGGCACTAGTAAATTGCCCGTTGCCAGGGCGCTGGCCCCCAGCACAGCACCCACGACTGTTGCCCAGATGACGTAAGCCCACTGCTGCGATCCGCTGTAGTGCAACACGCCAAAACACAGGCTGCTGATGACCAATCCAAAGGAGTTCAGCCCGATGGCAGGTAGCATGACGCCGCGAAACAGCAGTTCTTCACTTAGCCCTGGCAACAGCCCCAGCCAGATCAGGTCAATCCAGAGGAGGGGCGTGAGCACCATAGCCAGGTAGGTATCGGCACTGGTGCGGTAGGCGGGCCAGAAGCGATAGGCGATTTCGCTGGCCACACTGATCCCCAGCGCTAGCGAGGCTCCGATCGCCACGGCTGACAGGCTCAGCTCTAGAGGCAGCAGGGCTACCGAGTCGAACGCCAGCCAAAACCGGGCAATGATGAGCAGTACCAATGCCGTAATCCCCATAGCCGTTAGCACTTGGGTGCGATCGAGGGGTTCGAGTTGCGGTTGAGAAGGAGTGGGCACAGGTTTGGGAGAATGGGGTGCTGGAGGATGTGGAGAGGGGAGTGAAAGGGCGGTAATGGCTAGTGATGGCTATGCTTTCAGGCTAACATCGGGTCGCTGGTTCACCGCTAAGTCTTGCCTAAGTGTTGCCAGGATGGGTAAGACGCGATCGCTCGCAGAGGGTTCATCTGGGGACGTAGGGCGACAGGGTCGAGGCCGGCGCGATGGGCAACCAAAACGCCGACGGCTTCTAAATAGGATTGAACGGCGATCGCCCTGAGGCCCAGCGCCGCCGCCGGGGTCTGCATCCGAGTTATATTGTCTGCCACGGTGATGATCTGTGTAGCAGTCTGGCTGAGGCTGAGCACAGCGCTGCCGCCGCAGGCCGTTGCAGGAATCACCAGCGCATCGACCTGATCGGCCCAAATTTCGGGACAACTTGCCTGACCGGGTGCCACCGCGTGGGTGGCAAACTGCGGCGCGCGGCTCAGCCCCACCAGCACGCAGGGCAAAAAGGTATGCCCCAACTCTTCGGCAGCCGACTTGGGCGACAGCGTCGGGTCGAGGGGCAGTGGCGATAGTGCCGGTGCGTGGGCGCAGGGAATTTGAAAGGTGCGCACCACCAGATGGCTAATGACTGCCTCGGCCCCCGCCAGCGGATCGACCCCCTGCCCGTGACGATAGTTGTGCAGCGCCTCACTGCCCGCGTCGTCTGGAAACCGAGCAACCACGGCGATCGCCTCTGCTCCGGCTTGCGTCACCAGCTTTTCAACACACCGCAACAGAGCATCGGGGTTTTGCAACGCGCCCCAGGTTGCGCCCGAAGCCGCCGTTTGCAAACTGACGCCCAATGGTGCATCGGTCATGGCATAGTCTGTCAGGCTTAGCCCCAGCGTGGCCCGTGCTGCATCCGCTGCCTGCAAATGCCGCCAGCGCAGTTCGGGTTCGATGCCCGCATCCAGCACCAGCCCCACTCGATTTTGATGCACCGGCCGCAGCCCCCAGCGTCCCGCCGCAAACTGATCCAGCCCATAGCCCTCGACATAGAGCGCGTTTGGCAAGGGCCAATAGAGCTGTGCCCCATTCAGCACGTTGGGGTGGGTGATTAGCCGATCGGCTACTTGGGCGATCGCCCGGGCCACGGGCAGCGCGTCTCCGGCATAGCCGCCAATGGCTGCGCCCACACCCGTCGGCACAATCAGCATCACCGTGTAGGGGCGATCGCTTGTGCGGTTCATGCTCGTTGCCACTTGATCAAGGGTTTATCAATGGTTTTAAGTCGTTCTAACGTTCTAAGTTTTTATAAAATATGCTGGAATAAAATTCAGAGTCAAAGTCACTAAATAACTTGCCTAGCCCCGTTCTCCCACGCCACTTTCCTGGCACAATGGTGCCGCTGCAACGATGACGACAGCTTCGACTTGCGCGACTCGGCGATCGCTATCCACCGCCGTAATCGCCCACCGCAGCGGCTCTCCATAGATTTGCAGCGCCAGGGCGATCGCTCTTTGCAGCGCTTCTGTCCCCTCACCTAGCGCCACTTCCACCGCCACCAACTGAAGCTGCATCGCTTTTTCCTGGTTCCTAACCCTGACCCCTCACTTCTGGAATTGCCCAAACTGCAACTCATAAACCGTGTCTTCTTTCTCGGTTTCTAATTTCAGGTCTGAGCGGGGATAAGACACGCACAGCAGGGCAAACCCCTGGGCTTGCAGCTCTGGGCTGATGCCCATGCCATCTGCCTGTGACACAGTGCCCGACAGCAGTTGGGCGGCGCAGGTTGTACAAACGCCTGCATTGCAAGAGGACGGCAACATTAGTCCGGCGGCTTCCGCCGCCGCCAGCACCGTCTCGTTTGCGGACACCGAAATCGTGTGGGACGTGCCTTGGTGCAAAATTTCAACAGCGTAAGTCTCGGCCATAGTGACAGTTGTCGTCAAATCAACAAATGCAAGTCAATGAATTAAGGTTGAGAGAGAGGCTAGAAACCGCCTAAATAAGCCAGGTTTAGGGCTGAAACCGCGAATAAACCCGATATTGAGCGGAGAGGCTGAGCTGATAGTTAAGCCAACAGTTGATAGCAGTGAGAGTGATAACAGTGATAGCAGCCTGGCTCAGATGACAGCCTAGCTCAGTTCCGTATCAGGGAAGGTGCGCTTGAATTCGTCAATCAGGTCATCTAGCTCTTCTAACGCCTGATTCACGTCGATCCGCAGCGTGCCCAAATCTGGCTGCTCTAGCAGGCGCACAAGCGAGTCGCGCTTGCTCACAAGAAATTTGAGGCGATCGCGCAAAACCTGAGCATCCAGCATTCGAAATTATCTCCATCAAGGCTAAGCACAAGCTTCATCCTATCAAACCGTCCCAACAATGTTGAATAATTGTGAACAACCCTTTCATGTGTGGTGGCTATGCTTGGACGAATTTCGTTAGGGACGGTTGGGCTGGTGGTGGGCGGCACGCTCACCATTGTGGGGTTCATTGCCTACTTTGCCAGCAGCGCAACGCTGAATCTGGTGGGTTTCTTTTATGGCATCCCGCTACTGCTGGGGGGGCTAGCGCTAAAAATCTCTGAACTCACACCCGTTCCCTATTCTGAGCCGCCGTCTGAGGCGATCCTGGCTCTCCGTGAGCAGCAGGCCACCGACACCCAGCACCAGATTCGTAAAGACGTAACCCGCTACCGCTATGGACAGTCGGCCCATCTCGATAGCTCGCTAGAAAGCCTCGGATTGGAGCCAACCGACGACGAGCGTCCGGTGCTGGTGGCGCTACGAGAAGAGGCGCGAGAGGGAGCCTATGCCCTGGTGCTGGAGTTTGAATCTGAGTACATTTCCCTCGATAAATGGAACAGCAAGCGTGAAAAAATTGAGCGCTTCTTTGGGCCGGGGCTGCGGGTCGAAATCAGCCAGCCTGGTGAAGACTATGTGGATGTTGCACTCATCTCCACTGGCACAGAGCAGGCGTCTCCTTCTTAGATTTCAGTCTTTTACTGAGCTTTTCAGTCTTTTACTGAGCTTTTCAGTCTTTTACTGATAAAGGCTCTCAGACATCCTCTCAGAAATGTTCTGCGAGATGTTCTGCTGATTGGCACTGCCGCTTTTTCGCCGCAGGGGTGCTGCTTTTAGATTCAGACGACCTGACTTTTTGTGTCAAAAATTATTGCGAAACGTAAATTACGTTAAGATTGCTGGATAATAGTTATATCAGTCACTTAGCCATGTCTGGTTCGAGTATGTCGGAGTCTGATTTGCTGAAAACCCTTTTGGAGCCTTTGTTAGAAGACTTTCAATACTGGTTTGAGCGATCGCAGTCTTTGCTAGAAGATCAGCCCATCTCGTTTCTCAGTAATCAGCAGCAGGCTGACCTCCTGTCTCGAGTCTTGCAGGCCCAAAAAGAGGTGCAAACCGCCCAGATGCTGCTCAGGGCGACCGACGGCAAAGTAGGGGTTGAAACAGCGCTGATGGTTCCCTGGCATTCTCTGATCACCGAATGCTGGCAAGTCTCCAGCCGACTTCGACTGGAGCGATCGCAGAAAAAGCAGCCGGAATCTTGAAATTGGCTGAGTGGCTCAAAGGGTGGGGACAATTCGGATTATGAGAAAAGCTGAAAAACTTGTATCAAGATGTTAAGTATCTGCATGTTAAGGATTTCGCGATTCATGACCCGCTCCAATATGCCACCAGCCTGACGGTGTGGTTTGAGGTAAATTGCAGACCAGTTTCAGATAGACTATCAGACCATTTAATCAGCAACTAAATCTCAAGTTGGCGGGATGCCGCAATTTCAGATTCCGCAATCTAAAAGGAAAGCACTATGCTACATCTGCTTTACGTCGTTGCCTTTACAATTCTGGCGCTGCTGGCAGTCAGCAATCTGATTCGCAGTTTGATGACGCTTGGCATGGAGTCGCAGCGCGCTTACGCTCCCCCGTCCCAGTCCTATCGCTCCAGTCGGCTCCAGTCAGCAGCCTCCCACCCGGAGTTGCTTGATCACTCTGGAAATCTAATTAACGAGCCGTACCTGGTCATGCGTTCTATTTCCGTAGATGATGCTCGGGAACAGCTTGATGCCCTGTATAACGCTTCTCCCAGCCCGGCAGATCAGTCACAAGAAGATGCCTAGTTCGTGCTTCTTTTGCGGTAGCGGCCTCTCTAAGTCCTGAGAAAGCTTTTTGGTGCATTCTTGTGCGGCTAAGTCCGAAAGGCTGGAGTAAAGGTTAGAGATAGTCTGGGCGCAGACTGTTAGGCGCGGACTATTGAATGCAGACTATTGGGCGCAGACTAATAAACTACAGGGGTAGCCGTGGTGTGTGAGTGGATGGCTGTTTTTCTCTGAAAAATTGAAAGACTGCTCAGGTGCTTCCGCTGGCATACCCCAACTGCAATACCTGATTTGGTGGCATCTCCCTTAAGGAAAGTGTAAGGAAAGTGCTGCGAGAGAAGTGCTGGGAAGGCGATCGCTTATAATCACCCAACACTCATCATTCATCGCGATCAGGAGTTGTATAAAACCAGCTTGCCCATCCGCGAAAACCTTACCTGACCTGTTGCCATTGGCTAGCAGCCAACGACTGATCAAGAAACCCTGCCAAGCGACGGGACATCGGGGATGGTTGAATCTTCCTGTCCAGATCCAGCCTCCTTGTTTGCTACCTGAATGTCCCGCCCGCCGACTTACGATCGATGACTCAGTATCGGTCAACGCTGCCAGAGAAAATTGGCTCAACGCGCAGCGCCAAAATCCGAGAGGGGCGCACGACCATATACTCGCCCTGAATATTTTTAATGGGCACGCTAATAAACTCATCAGACCCTGACTTGGGAACTAGCTCGCCGCTATACCACTTTTGAAAGTCTTGGATAGTTGAAAAACGAACTTCTTCTCGATGTCCCCCCTCCATTAAGAGGTGAACAGCAAACTCGCTGGGTGTTCTAGGCATGGTATATCCGTCCTCTGCGTCGCGGTGCTGTGGTCAATATTCCCTAAAAAAGCGCCAAAATGAAAGCCAAAACCAAAAGTCATCTTAACCCTGCTGGCGGCAAGGGCAAGAACTAAATTCTAAATTTTAGAGAGCAAGGCTAAAGAACAACGTAAAGCAACTGTGGCTATCTCAGATCGCTGGATTCGGTTAGCGTCATGCCTGTAGGCGAGAGCCTGCTCAAAACAAAAGGCCGCCACGCAACATGATTGCACAGGCGGCCTTCAGATAGTCTTCAAATCAATTAGACATGCAAGTAACTAAGGGACTTGCGTAGAAACTGACTTCCCGCAAAGCTAGGACTTGTAAAATAGCTCTAGCGACGTGCCAAGAGAGAAATAGGGTTGACAGTTCCCTGGCTGGGCACATGAATCTCAAAATGCACATGGGGTCCAGTGCTGTAGCCCGTACTGCCCATTGCGGCAATGTGCTGCCCCTGGTCAACTTGCTCACCCACCCGCACCAAGAGACGACTGTTGTGCGCGTAGCGTGTGCGGCTGCCATCCGAATGACGAATGTCAATCATGTAGCCATAGCCACCGGAGTTCCAACCGGAGAACTCAACCACACCGTCTGCTGCTGCTACGATAGGCGTTCCCACGGGCGCTGCAATGTCGATTCCTCGGTGCATTCGTCCCCAGCGCCAGCCAAAGCCAGAAGTGAGAACACCCCGCGCTGGCCAGATGTAACCGTTGGAAACCGAGGAGCCTTCTGGCAAAAAGGCTTCCATTTGAGAGAGAGCAGGCAGATCTGGAGAAACCATGCGACCCACTAGCGGCTCAAGCAGCGGCTCATAGCCTTCTGAGCCGAGCGGCGCAGCCGCAACCAACTGTTCATCGCGAGACGCAGGAGATGGCTCCTGGGTGGGTGAAGCAACAGCTACCAACTCTGGACGCTCAGCCAGCCCTACATCAGCTAGCTCCGCATCAGCAGCGACAGCTAGCTCTGCATCAGCAGCGACCGTCAGTTCTGATGCTTCCGATGCCACTTGGGGCTGTTCAGTCAGTTCTGGGGCAACGCCAGGAACAGCAGGCTCAGAGCGATCGCCAAAAACAGGCGAAGTAGAACCGACACCCGACAGCGTCAGAGCGGCAACTACTGCCGGCCGATTATCCGAATCAAACTTGGTAGATGCAGCGCTTTGCATCGAATCCGAAGCTTGCAAAGGGGCAACATCGCTCAGCAGACGCCGGAGATGGTCGTAGGTTCGGCCCTGGGTCTGAGTCAGGATGGCAGTTGCCACTTCCGTAGCCGACGTCGAGACAGGCTCAGTACGAGTCGGCGCAACACCCCCAACTCCCACAAACTCGGTTGCAAATAAGACCGAATTACCAGTCGAGATTGTTGGCACAGCGCTAGAAGGCTCAAAAGCCGTAGATTCAGTCTCTGCTGAACGAGACTCTGCGGGAGGCAGAACCACAGAAGACTGGCGACTAGCGGAAGAGACAAGCTCCGTAGGCTCAGACGGAACAGCAATTACCTGTCCCACCCGAATCACATTGGGATTCTCCAGACCACTAGCCTCGACGACGGCATCCTTTGACACGCCATAAGCACTGGCAATTTGCTCAACCGTTTCCCCAGCAGAGACTCGATGAGCGAGCAATGTCGGTTGACCAGCTTCACTAGCTTCCAGAGAAACGGCACCTGAAGGCTGGCTAAGCGTGCTCGCCGCCGGATTCAGAGCCGAAAACCGAGCTGGTATAGAAAGCACCTGGCTGATCTGGAGACGATCAGGATTAGTCAATCCATTGGTGGCCGCCAACACGCTCTGAGGCACCTCATGAGCGAGGGCGATCGCCCCCAGAGTATCGCCTGGCTTGACACGGTATACCGCACTAACAGTTGCGGGGCTATCGGCTACAGGTAAAACGGCAGTCACTGGAAGCTGAGCCTCGCGTCCGCTTTCAGGAGCGCTGGGTAAGGCAGGAGAAACCAGTTGCTTATCCTCACTGACTTCCGACCCAGCAGCGGTAGCAGCATGAT
Source organism: Cyanobacteria bacterium J069 (assembly GCA_003695655.1). Lineage (GTDB taxonomy): Bacteria > Cyanobacteriota > Cyanobacteriia > Elainellales > Elainellaceae > Thermoleptolyngbya. Next base: position 2,656 of record RFIF01000153.1, on the reverse strand, counting down.
TCTGCTCCTTAAAAGCGACCGGAGAGTCAGGCGCGATTTCAGGCTGTTGAGCATTCAGCAGCTCACGAAGGCGCTCACGACGTTGGCGGAGGTTTTCAAGACTCACATACCGATGTGGACGACTGGAAACTGCAATTTCCTCTGAAAGGTCGGCTGCCTCAGCAGGAACCGACGGCACACTAGACAGATCTACTGATTCAGAGGAAGGACGACCAGGGCTAGATGGCACAGGCTCATGACGAGAAACCTGCGGGACTTCAGACCGCTGCACTGTCGAAGTTGCGGAGCGAATCTGCTCTAACCTACGAGTGCCGGGAACTTGAATGGCCTGCCCAACCCGCAGCACCGACTTAAGAGACAACCCGTTGACTTCAGCCAGCGTTCTCACAGGAACACGGTAGTAGCGGGCAATCCTGTAGAGAGACTGTCCCGATCTGACTCGATGAGTAAACATCGGGCCAGAATAGGCTTGACCAGACGAGAGCCTGGCTGAGCCTGTCGAAGGAGAAAACTTAGACTCCACTCCTGCCGCTTCCTCAGTCGGGGAAACCTGGGCATTAGGCTCATGAGTCGATAGACCTGTCGAAACCTTAGACTCAACGGAGCTAGGCTCGGCTGCTGTCGCCTGATCACTGTGTCTAGGGAGCAGCAGGCTTGACGCTCCCATCGAAAGCGCTAACCCAAGCATGGCAGCAGAAGTGCGAGCCTTGCGGCTAACCTCTTGGGGGTTCTGCTTGGGCTGCCCTGCTTCGGCTGAACACTCAGACGAATCACAGGAAACAGGCTTAACCTTCTGCGGAAATGCTCGTCTCAAAGAACAACCTCCTGTTGAGCGGCGTTCAACTGTCCTCAAAGGGAACCAGTCGTTTTGAACTAATCGGTGCTAAATCAGTGACCAGAATCACACTACTACGGCGTCCACAGTCACTGATGATCCTTACAACTAGGTAAGATTACCTTAAGCTTTTTGCTTAGACAAGCTTACACCAGTCTTCAAAAAAATCAACACTCTTAAAAAAACTACGCCTAAGCTACCCATATTCAGGAACTTGAGCGTCTAGGTACAACAGTGTAACTCTGTCTTTAACTGCCTTTGTCTGTCTTTGACTGTCAGAACAACTGATGAGATTACACTAGTTTTTCTAAAAACACTAGCTAATAACAAGGGTAACTGGATAAGTCCTGAAAGCGAAAAAATAAGCACTACACGTTATCTCCATGCTTGTCGCCCTATAAAAACCCTGAAACGCTTTGCTGTAGACATTTTCAGGTATGAATTCTGATACTGACTCAAAGGTTATTTGCCGTAATTAGTATTTCTAATTTTCTAGCTATCGTTCTTTCGGGCTTCTAAATCTTCAGGTAGAAAACCACGAATTTTACGGTTGACGAAGCAGAAAAATCCTATCTAGCTTCTTTCCTTTGTAACCAAAAAGTATCTCGTCACTGCGCCACTGCATAACAGTCGATCTTCTCTCCTAAAAGCCCCGGTTCTAAGATTGGGATTTCTTATAACAAGCTCTATTTTTTCGTAACTCACGCTACTGACTTCTTGCTTGAGTCTGCCAACGTGATGCATGTTCTCGATCTTGGCAGCGCTTGCAAGGTGTGCCGAGACGACTTGTTCAACAGACTGCTACCCTGGCTTTGGGTCATGCAGCAGCGTCCAACTGGCTCCGGTGCTTTGCGAATTTAAGGACGCTGTGATGTCGGATGGCAAAATGGGCAAGCGTTTGACTAGAGCACCTGCATGTCAGGGGGTAAGGGTTAGTCCGTGACTTCTTTTACATGCATATATATAGATAAAGTGAGATGCACTCGAAGCAGTAAAAGCTGTGAGCCGAAACCCATGATCAACCTGGAGAGCGGTTAGTCTAGATGTCCGAGCTGTCGGCGTGCTTCAAATAGTCCCAAAGCCGCGCTAACTGAAAGGTTGAGGCTGCGAACGCCGGGTTGGGACATGGGGATTTTGACGACGGTATGGCAGGCGGACAGAACATCCGGCGAGAGTCCTGCGGTTTCGCAGCCAAATAGTAGCCAGTCGTCTTCTTGAAACTGAAACTTTGTATAGCTACATAACCCTGAAGTGCTGAAGCCGATCCATCGGCCGCCCTGCTGGGCGTGGTAGCTCTGAAAGTCTGCCAGCTCAGGATGATAGTGGAGGTTGACGTACTCCCAATAGTCCAGCCCGGCACGTTTAAGATAGCGATCGCTGATTTCAAAACCCAGAGGGCCCACCAGGTGAAGCGGAGTGCAGGTGGCGGCGCAGGTGCGGGCAATGTTGCCCGTATTGGGTGGAATTTGGGGATTTACGAGGACAAGTCTCGGCATAGTACAGACTGAAGCTAGTAATCGGCCGTTATCTCTGGAAGAAAGCCGGTTCAGGGGGCTTCCAAAATACAAAAACTAACAAACTGAGCTTGTCTGTCAGTTTTACTCTGGAGAAGGGCTGCGGTTGAGCCAGGATGTATAGATTCTTCTAATGATTGATGAGGCGTGGATAATAGACTAGCTGCAAAAAATCAACTTTGCAGCTAGAAATCTGGCCTGGCGGCTCCAGGCTGGCGGCTCCTGGCGAGCGGCTATAGAGGGGTTGGCTCTAATGGCTCTGGAGCGTTGGCAGGGTTAGGGGTGGGGCTGGTGGGCGGAGTCAGGG
>RFIF01000152.1 GCA_003695655.1 Cyanobacteria bacterium J069 | reverse complement strand
GATTATCTGCGTAGAATCCTACTCAACATTGAATCGCTCACAGATGAGTTTTGCTATTCCATCCATTTTTTGTCCTGTACTTAGGGCAAGACTATACCTTGATGCGGATGATTGTCACCCTGATGGAGTTTGTGGAGTTTTTGGTCAGCCCGCTGGGCCGCCTGGCGATCGCCTGGACAGCGCTGTACTTTCTACTCCACCAATTGCTCCCTTACGGATCGGGCACCACGGCGCTTTTAGCGTCCACACTGCTGCTAGTGTTTGCCGTGGAGCCAGGAAATGAATAAGGTCAAGCAATTCCTAAACTGCTTGACCTCAATGTCAGATATTTCAGCAAGCTCAGAGACAAACCTACAGTCTGCTAAGCCCTACTCTCAGCTCTAGGAGCTGGCCGTTTGGGTAGACAGCAGTTGCTTCAGCTTTTCTAGATCCTGGGCCCAGCGCGGGTCAGGCTGCACCGACTCAGAATCGGTTGTGGTTGCGGGTTTCTTGCCGCCCTTGGCAGGGGTTTTCTTGCGGCTGCCGCTGGCGGCTGCGGGCGTCGACTCATCGCCTTCGCCCTCTCCGGCTGCCTTTTCACGGGGCTGGGCCCGCTCGATCTTCAGCGGCGTTTCCTTAAACAGGAACCCGTCAAATTTCTCGATGACTTGGTCTGCCTGCTCTTCGCTTTTCACTGTGACAAACCCAAAGCCACGGCATTTCCCGGTTTTGCGGTCGGTGATGACTTTGGTGGTCAAAGACTCATCAAATTCCGAAAATAGGGCAGCCAGCTCTTGCCGTTCTAGCTCTTTGGGCAAGTTGCCTACATAAAGACGAATGGACATAGTATCGAAGATTCCTCCAGGTTGAATTCAGACTAATGACTTGGAAGTCTTGCTAATAAAAAGCCTGTGATATGGTCAAACGTCCTCAAGCAGGCTAGTTTCCAGAGCAGGCCGCGATTTTTAAAGTCTGACGGAAACGCTTCAGACATGGATCTCGGCAAGCAATTTCCGATCATAAATCGACAACCAGCGTTGCGATATCGAAATTTGCTTTTAGAGTTTGGAGCTTGATAATTGCGACGTAGGATACCATCGCCTTCATTAAGGTATCACGGCGACCGACTCGGAAGCAGGCAATTACCAGGCAATTACCAAGCAATTACATAGATTTCATGCTGGGGTTGTAGAAGCGCCTGACCGATTTTCAAACCCTGTAAAGAGCTGCATGGGGGCGGTTTTGCCGATATGCTGCCGATTGTGTGAGGGCGACAGCGATCGCCAGACGGGTGGCATCAGCAAGTCTTATTTTTCCTTCAGACTTAGAGATCGCAGACGGTTGAATGCGGCGGCCAGTTCCAGGGGGCGGATGGTAACCAAATCGCCTTGAGGATAGGGCGTCAGGCGATCGATCTGGGCGGTGGCAAGCTGGGGCGCGATTTGGCGCAGCAATTCGGGCAGCGGGCGGCGGCCGTCGAGAGAGTGCTGCTGTATGTGGGCGATCGCCGCACCAATCAGCCGCACCTGCCCCACCTCCACCAGTTGTTCCACGGCGGATAAATCGACTGTCTCCGCGCCAAACACCAGCTCGTCTACATCCCGCGCCTTTAGCTTGGGGCTGCGCTCGGGGCGGTCGTCCTCAGTCGGGCGATTGCCCCCCCGCCCCCGGCCGCCGTGCCAGGACTTTTCCCAGCGCTTTTCGGGCGAGTCGAGCCGCTTGGGTAGCGGAACGCGGGCCGACAGGCTGCCAAACTGGTCGCCGCCCTCGGCTGCGCGGTGGGTGGCAAACTGGGTGGCGATCGCCCGCGCCTGCTCGGTGACGTCTTGCGGCTGATAGTCGGTCATCGCAATCACCGTATCCGCCACGTCAAAGTAGTCGCCGCTGCCGCCCATGACCAGGATGGTGGAAACGTCGTAATCCTGATAAAGCTGGCGAATTTTGTCGATAAAGGGCGTAATTGGCTCCCGCTCTTTGGCGACCAACGCCTGCATCCGGCGATCGCGAATCATAAAGTTTGTGGCAGAGGTGTCTTCATCCACCAGCAGCACCCGCGCCCCCGCCTCCAGCGCCTCCACAATACTGGCCGCTTGGGAGGTGCTGCCGCTGGCGTTTTCGGTGGTAAAGCTCGTCGTGGAGCGGCCCTGGGGCAAGTGGTTGATAAACGGCGAAATATCTACGCCCGTAATGCTGCGGCCGTCTTCAGCGCGAATTTTCACTGCCGCCGCGTCCGTCACCAGGTGTTCGCGGCCGTCACCGGGAATCACGTTATAGACGCCGAGGGCGATCGCCCGCAGCAGGGTAGACTTGCCGTGATAGCCGCCGCCCACGATCAGCGTCACGCCTTGGGGAATGCCCATGCCCGCAATCGGGCCCTGGTTGGGTCGGTCAAACTCGACCCGCAGCGAATCGGGCGAGCGAAACTGCACTGCACTGGACTCTTTCAGGGGGCGATCGTCTATGCCGCTCTGGCGAGGCAGCAGCGCCCCATCGGGCACAAAGGCGACCAAGCCCCGACGGGCTAACTGGTCGCGCAGCCAGTCGGCATCTTCTGCGACTTCTAGATGTCGCTGGAGTTCTGATGGGTTCAGGGATGCGTAGAGGAGCGATCGCCCCACAATCAGCGGCAAATCGTCGCACAGCAATTCCGCCGCCGTCCGCCCCAAAATTTGTCGCCCCCGCGCTGGCAGCCCTACAGAAAACCGCGCCTCAACGCTGGCCTCCGTCACCCACAGCGCCGATCGCTCCAGAATGTATTGACTGGTTGGGGCGATCGCAATTAGCCCGCTATTACCGCTGCCCCGCTTTTCGCGCACCGCCGCCGCCACCCGGCCAAACTGGCGCGTCAAATAGTCCCGCAGGGCAATTTCTCGACTGCGCGATTGCCAGGTTTCTGCCGGAAAGCCCGCCTGCGATTGGGGCATCACGACCCGTAGCCGGCTGGGCGCAGCAAACGGGTCGCCCTGCACATAATCAATATGCAGCGCAAAGCCAGGAAACTCATAGCTGCCCTGGATGTCTTTATAGGCCTTATAGCCCAACCCATCGAGCCGCAGCAGGGTTTGCCGCAGCAATTGATCCGTGGTCATGGTGAAAGGACTGAAACAGCGCAACTTCCTTGACCCAAATCATATATTGGAATCGATTTAACCTAAAGTCGAGATTCGGCACGAATGGAGAAGGCGGTTCCAGGCGGAGGTCGCTTATTAATCCAGGTTTTCTTGAACAAGTCACCAGCAGGTAATGATTGAAACTTGCAAAAGTTCCTTAAAAATCAGAATTTACAGAGGCGATCGCCCGCGACGCTAGATACCTATTTCAGGTTCCCCAAAACCTTGCAAATTAATTAAAATTATCGACTTTTCACCAAATCTATGCCCTGAGAAACATATGCCCAGCCCTAGTTTCAGCCCGTTCCTATGTCTTAGGATATAGAAAATTTTGGACTCGTCAAAGCATCTTGCTTGATTAAGTTAACTGTCAATAAGGGAAGCATTAGAAAACTCTTATAAAACTTGATTGCATCGCTTCGTGTCGCTAGTCTAAAAACAAGTCAAGCGAATCGTTTGAAAATATCAAACGAGTTCAAGCTTGAGTCGATAGAAAATCGATTGTGAAGTGAATGAGGTTTTTTGTAATGCGTAACGAACAACTTTCAGGGTTTCAACCTGCGGGTATCGATTTGTTTCTGGGTATTGAGGGATTGGCTCAAGAACTCACCGCAGAAAATGAGCTGCTAATTACTGGCGGACAGCGACGCAATTCTACTTCTGCCCGTAGACCTCGTCGCCGTGTGGTTCGCCGCCGCACAACGCGCCGCGTGCTTCGTCGCCGGAATATCAGCACGACCTGATTGATTGACCTGATTGATTGACCTGATTGATTGACCTGCCTCCTGGGTGAGGGTTGGAAGCCAGGGCTGCCAGTAGTTCTGGCTTCCGAGGATGAGCAGAAGCTAAATAGACTCAATAGCTTAACAAGCTGATTAGCTGACAAAACTTTTTTCTGCACAAAACTTTTTTCTGCACAAAACTTTTGTCTATAAACTTTTGTCTATAGCAGTTGTAACCGCCGCTGGCAGATGTCTCCATAGTCTAAAAGATAGTCTAAAAAGACTGGAATACGTCTTTAATCTACTCCTAAACATATCAATCTAAAATGACTTTTCGACTAGATAGCCAGAATGTTTTTGATTATTTGGTAAGTGTGAAAATTTGCGATCGCCAATTAGAATCGCTTGTTTCTGTTGAAGCCAAGTCTTCTAAAAATTTTAATCTCCTGGTGCATCTATCAAGCGATCGCCAATTGCTAGTTAAGCAAGAACCGTTAGATCAGCAGGGCATAGCAGTTGGCGATTTGCTGATCGAGGGCAAGGTGCAATCGCTGCTGCAAAACCATCCCGCGCTGAGTAATCTAAAGCGCTACACCGCAGATATTCTCTTATTTTCTCCAGCGCATCATGTGCTGGTTTTAAACTACCTGAAAAATTATTTTGATCTAGAGTTTTTCTATAGCGAAAAGCAGATTTTCTTACCCGCGATCGCCGCTCACCTTGCCAGGGTCATAGCCGATTTTCACAGCACGACGCTGGGCTACGGGCCGATTTATGAACTGCTGCATCCCGAAGATCCAACGTTGGAAAACTGGGAGCCTTCTATTGCAGCGGTGCTGAGTGATGCGACCCCAGAGGGCGAAATGGCGACCGTGGTGCCTCAGTTTGAGGATGGGTTGGAGTGGCTGACGCCAGAAGATTTGGGGCGAATTAGCGAAGACGGGCTGCGGTTTTTTGAGCTGTATTTTCGGTCGGCGGATCTGCATGAGGCGATCGCCCAATTAAGCCAGACCTACGCCCCCTGCTGTCTCACCCATCAAGACCTCAAGTTTGGCAATGTGCTGCTACATCAGGACTGGCGGCAACGGATCGCCCAGCCCGAATCACTACACCTAAAGCCCCTGCTGCGCCTGATCGACTGGGAAAAGGCAGAATGGGGCGACCCCGCGATGGACATGGGATGTTTGATTGCCTCCTATCTGCGGCTGTGGCTGCGGAGTTTGGTGGTGTCGGGGCTGGATTTGGCACTGGCGCTGCGGCTGGCAGATGTGCCCCTGGAGCAGCTTCAGCCGTCGCTGCGGGCGCTGGTGCGGGGCTATGCGGCGCAGTTTCCCGAAATGGGGCGATCGCCAGAGTTTTGGATTAAAACAATGCAGTTTGCGGGCTACAGCCTGATTCGCACGCTGCGAGTCAAGGCGCTACACTTCGAGCCGCTGGGCAATGTAGGTCTTTGCATGATGCAGGTAGCGACATCGCTGCTGTGCCGTCCCGAAGCGGCGATCGCGTCGGTGTTTGGGATGTCGGCTGAGGCGCTATTGCAAGCGCTGGGGGAGCCGCCGGAGGAGCCAGCGGGGCGATCGCCTGCGGCAAAATTTCCTGACTCTGCGCCCGATGGGCATGCTCAGGAGCCAGCCTCCACGCTGCATCTAGCCGCAGACGCCGGGCTGACAGATCTGGTGCATAATCTCCAAATCAGCGCTCAGGGTCGGATTTTTCATGGGGCTTGCCCGGCGGCCGCGCTCATTGAGGATGATCGCCCCTTTGATCAGTTGCCGCCCGCGCTTCAGCAGTCTTACCTGCGGCTCCAACTCCGCAATGTCATCTATGACCTCTATTTCACCGGGGCCCACCTGACCCACCAGCCCACAGCGGCAGACCTGCGCAACACAACTCAGCGCGGGATAGATGTCGAATTCTTTGAGCGACTGAGCGTGGCAAATCCCGGCGGGGGATTTTTTGAGGATGGCTGGCAGGTGACGCAGCTCAATGACGCCGCCCATTTACAGGCGGAGCAAGATGGGTTAAGGCTGCGAATAGAGCGCGATCGCCATTTGCAACCCGCCCAGCGCAATGCCACGGTCGGCGATGTGGTCGCTGTCCGGCTGCCCCCCTACCGAATGGACGCCAGTTTTTACACGGTGTTGGGCGATTGTGGGCCGATTTTGCCAGAGGAACCCGCCCTCCAGATCTATTTCAACCTGTCGCCTGCTGGGGCGATCGCCCTCATGCAGGCGCTGATTCCGGTGCTGAATGGAGCCTCTCGCCCGTTTGCCCTCAGCCTGCTGCACGACCCGGCGGACTATGGGCGGCGCGATGGAGGGATGCTGCGAATTCGACAGACAGACTGGGCGACGCTGGCTCCGCTGCTGCAATCTGTTTATGCAACCGTGCGATCGCACCTCCAGCCTGCTATTCCGCTGTTTACCAAACTCCTTGCGCCGGGTCTGGGGCTGGCAGAAGAACCCGTCGATGGGGCGATCGAGTTTGGACTGCATCGGGCGCAGCTTGTAGCGGATGCGCTGCTGGAATGTTCTGACCCGGCAGAGCGTCTGGCTGCGGTTCGGCGGCAGTTTGAGCTGGCGGGTCTGGCATTTGAGCAGCCTTATCTGAATGCGGGAGCAGGCGATCGCTACGCCTTCACACCAGACCAGATACCTGTCAATCTTTCCCCGTCTCACTCCTAGTGTCGAGTGCGATTCCCCTCAATCCCCTTAGTAAGGGGGACTTCCGAGGTGATCCCCCTAAATCCCCCTTAGTAAGGGGGACTTCCGAGGCGATCCCCCTAAATTCCCCTTAGTAAGGGAGACTTCCGAGGCGATTCCCCTAAATCCACCTTAGTAAGGGGGACTTCCGAGGCGATCCCCCTAAATCCCCCTTAGTAAGCAGGGAGGTTTCATTTAGGCGGAGGAAATCCTTGAGTTAAGAACTCAAAGACCCGCTGAACCTGATTTGCTAGGACTCGTGCTCCTTGAGGAACGGT
>RFIF01000151.1 GCA_003695655.1 Cyanobacteria bacterium J069 | reverse complement strand
CTTTCGGAACGGCTCCGCCCCAGCCGCGTTTGAACTAGAGTTTGAAGATGAATTTGGACGCAGAGGGCAGGCCGGCCGCAGCATTGCCCAGCGCTTTGCCGCCTACCTCAAGCGCCAGGGTTTTTTACCCACGGTTCATTTCACTCAGCGATTCCTGCAACGCCTGGCTACCAAGGGTGTCCGGTTTGACCCCAGCACCTTTGTCCGTGAGTTTCGCGCCGCCAAACACTATCGTCAAACCCGCCCCGGCTACAACACGCGCCTGGCCGTCGTGCGGGGTGTCCCGATTGTCTATCGGCCCGGCGGCGAGAACGGTAACCGGATTGTGCTGGTGACCACGCTGAACCAGGGCGCTGATCTACCACCTGTCGTGCGATCGGTTCCCCCCAAGCAACGTGAAGCGGAATGGGAACTGGAATCCGAACTTGAATGGGAGTTTGAATCCGAATTTGAACAATATTCTGAATCCAGTGCACCACGCTCGTTTGATGCTCGTATTCAGCAGCAGTACATCGAAAAACTGCAAGAAATGGCCGTAGAGCGAGAAGCTGATCCGTTTGTGGTGGAAAGTAAGACGTTCCGCATTCCGCCAGGGCACGAAACCCTGAATCGAGAAGCCGCTAAGGGACTATCCATCACCTCCGCCGAATTGAATGCGATGAATCGGGGTGTGCGCCGGGTAGACCTCGAAAAGCTCACCAATCATTTCAAACCGTCACAACAGCGTCGTCACCTGCTGCGCCGTTATAAGTGTCAGCCATTACGCGAAGCCCTGTCAGAAGCGCGGCAACAGCTCGTCGCTATCTACCAGCGGATCATGGCTGCCCCCACCCGCGAAGCTGCCTTTGAGTGGGTGGGGGAGGCGCTACACCTGATTCAGGATTCCTACTCGCCGGCCCACGCCGAACGCGAAAACGGCGGCGCGGGGGCGATTCGATTTATCCGCTATTTTGGTGTACGCGGGTTATCTTACCCACATGAGCACCGCGTCATGCCCATGCGCCAGCCCAACGGGCGGATTCTGCCAGGCGACCCGCGCGATTTTATTAATCTCAGCAGTGTGCCGACGCGGGCAGCGATCGCCGCCAGTCGTCGCTTTCTGGGCCTCGTCTTGCGCCATCTGCGCGCAGCGACCAGTCACCCCACGCAGCAGACGGAACTGCGACAGTTTATGGACAGCGTGCTGGTGCTCAGTCCCCGTCACCGGCCGACCAAAACGGTGTATCCCCAATGCTGACGAATCATCAGATGGTATTTTGGTTGCGTGAATTAGCTGCATGGATTAGCTGCATGAATTAGCTGCATGAATTGGCAGTATGAATTGGCAGTATGAATTCAGGACTTACGCAGTTGAAACGAGTTTTATAGATCTCTGGATGATGTTTCGCGGGCGCAGCCCGCGAAACATCATCCAACTGCGTAAGCCCTAGAATTGTCAGTATGAATTGTCAGTATGAATCGTTGCGCGACGGTGTTGCGCAACGATTCGCATTGATCCCTCTCCAGGTGCTCTGAAAGCTGGCAGCCGGCCGCGTGTTCTTTGCCAGAGTGGCGGCGAGTGCGCCATACCGGAACGAGACCCGGCCAATGCGGCTCACCGCTATCGCTCTAGCACCGTCATATATTTGCCCTTGGCAAACGGCGTGGGGATAATCGGCGTAAACTTGGCGCGATCGCTCACCAGCCGCCGCACATAGAACTCGTTCATCAAAAACACAACCTGATCGCGCGTGCCGATAATCCAAATCTGCGCACGATCACCATCCTGCTGCGTCGGCAGCAGGCGATTAAGCTCTGAAGTCATCGCGTTATTTCCCTTGCTAACAGGTTAAGAGGAAAAGCTTAAGGTAGCGGTTTCCCAACCACGTTTCGGCATTAGCAAGGTGAAACGATAAAATCGATCCAGCCTAGCTCCTGCTCACTCAGGAGTCAGGTCAGCTGGTTAGGCGTGTGGCTGCACTCCTAATCAGCGTCTTCCTTCACCTTAAGCTCGTCGGACATGCTAGATTTCTCCAGCAAAAAGTAAGGTAGACCAAACTCGCCCAGAACGCAAGCACTATCCGCTAATTGTCAACATTTTGTGATCTTTCAGCGATCTTTCAGCAATCTTTCAGCGGTCTTTCCCAGGCTGGAGGCGCTGAAGCGCGATCGCCCATGCCACAAGCAGCATTCCGACCGTCGCCAGCTTAGCGACCCAGCGGGGGAACCTGGAACCGTTGCCGCCAGCCAACAGCCAAGCTCAAGACAGGTCACAAACAGGCCAGCTAACTGAATCCCAGGAAATAACCGCCTAATTACCGGTTAAATCGCCAGATAAATCGCGGGTTTGAGGATTTTTTCCAAAATTTATGGTGAGAGATCTTGGTTGCTGGGCATTCTACTAAGAGAATTTAACCTGTTGGCGGCGCTCCCCCTTTTGAAAACCATGAACTCCTTGGCAAGCACTTCCCCTCAAGTCCTGGCTGCGATTTCTGGCTATGCCATTGTTGAGCAACTATACTTAGGCTCCCGGACAGCCGTCTATCGGGCAGTAGAAACCGCAACCCAGCGTCCCGTGATTATCAAGGTGCTGTAGATGAGATGTCTGTATGCCATAGCTCAAAAACAGGAACCCCGACAGTCAAAACAACTCTGGGGGTTCTTGGGTTTCGGTTCATTGGTGCGCTAGCGCTGCACGGGATCGACCACTACCTCAATGCTTTCCGTGGGGTTGCCGTTGGTGATGACGCTGGTGCGCGTCGGGTTGATGAATCGCAACTGTCCATCTACTGTGATGCGCGCCTGGATCGCATAGCTAAAGCGACTGTCAATTTGCGCTGGGTCATAGGGCAGCTCAAACGAGAACGGCACCTGAAGTCCAGCCGCCACAATGGTTTGAGTCGCAAGTATCCGCGCTGGCGCATCGGCGCGGCTGACATCCGCCAGCGACACTTCGATCAGGGCGTTGGGCGGCAGGGCCATTCGAGGAAGATACGTAACCGTGCCCGTGACGGCCGCCGCTTGTGGTTCCAGCGTGCCATTCACCGTCAGCGATTGCGTCCCAACGTTGCTGCGATAAACCCTGGCAGAGGGAGATCCGTCATAGCTGTAGGCGATGCCCTCCGGATCGGGCGCAACGGTGACCGCACGACCGTTGATTTCCAGACGCCTCGTTTGCCGATTATAGAGGTTGATCAGGAGGCTGTCGTTAGCGCTGAACAGGCGGACGGCGTAGGTCGGCGTTTGAAAAAAAGAAAGCGTGACGCCATTGGGAATAGAGACATTGGGGTCGGGCAGCGCCTCGCCCGGCGGCGGCACGGGTTCGACGGAACCATTGCTGTAGCGGTAATATTGTGTCACCTCCTGCGTGGGGCAGCACTGCGGATCATTTGGCCCCTGGATAATCAGGTTGATGCTGATCAGTCCGTCATTCAAAATGCGGACGCTGTTAATTTTGACGCGATCGCCCAGTCCCACCAGCATCGGCGACTCGATCGCCCCTTCTAGATTCAGCAGTGGCGCGAGGTACACAAAAATACCGGAACCACCCGTATTCATCGCCATAATCATCGCGGCATCCTGCTGGCCATTGCCATCGAGATCGCCAAACGCAAGTTGACCCTGCTCGCGCGACAAAACCGCATTGAGCTGGCGATTGGGATCTGCAAACCGGCCGTTGTCAAAATTGATGACGCCAACTTGCGGCTGGTCGCCCAGCGTGGGGACGCTGTAGCTGGCATTGAGCGCGATATTGAGGCGATCGCACCAGGCCTGTTTCTCGGGCGTAAACACCTCTCGCGTCAGGCAGTTATACCACGCTTCGCCGGACTGAGCCAGTCGCAGCGGCTGCGTTACTGTGGTGCCGGGAAGCGCGATCGCCGTTCCCTGACCAAGCATCACCATGCCCAAGCCTGCACCAATCCATCGGGAAAACACGTTCTTTTTCATCATCAATATCCGTAATATCCGTTCGTAGATCAATCCGTTATTGGGTAAAACAACATCCTCTTCAGATTCAGAAAAGTATCCTTCTAACCGTGTCGCTAGAGTGGTGATATCAATCTGCAACGAATCATGATTTTTGCTAAACAGCGGCGATGCCAAGTTTGACCCAATTTGCACAATAACAGGGAATATTCTGAAAACAGCGCAGGGTTACGGTTTTTGCAACATAAATCGGCAAACTGGCGGGTTGGAGATGCTGCCGCGGCCCGTCCTTATGCTGGGAAAAAGACGCTGAAGCACAGCCAGCCGCACACTCCTGGTTTCCTATCGCCAAAAAATCCTTGTAGGACTTACGCAGTTGGATGATTTTTCGCGGGCTGCGCCCGCAAAAAATCATCCAGAGGTCTATAAAACACGCTTCAACTGCGTAAGTCCTGCCTTGATCCAGGATGGAAATGACCGCCCCTGCCAGCGGATGGGGGGTGAACCGCAAAATGGGGAGGCTTCTAACCAGAAGATCGACTTCAAGCATCAACGAGGGGCTGGGTTAGCTGAATAATCGACTCAAACTGGAAGTTGATTGCCCAGTTATTCAAAGCATCGGCCAGTGAAGATTGAGCTTCGGGGATTTCTTCAGTCAGTTGCAAGATGCGGTTGTCAAACCCCTCAACGGCAGCTTGGTGAACCTGCTTGATCCACGGGAGAGGCATCAAAGCCAGGTGGGAACTGAGGTTTTCTGAATAGCTTTGGGGTTCACTGGGGCGATGATCGGCGAGTTCATAAATGTATTGAATTCCTAGATGTTCAGCTATTTTAGTCAGCAGTAAATTCTCTTGAATCGGCTTGCGGATAAAATCATCGCAGCCAGCCGTTAAAGCTGCTACTTTTGTTTCTTCAAACGCATCAGCAGTCAGGGCAATAATTTTAGTTGGAACGCAGGATTGAGGGCTAATTTTGTTACTCTCTTGCTCTTTCTGGCGAATTTGCTCCACCGCTTCAAAACCGTTTAATTCGGGCATTCGTAAATCCATCAAAATTAGATGGGGGTTCCAGCTTGACCAATGGGCGATCGCCTCTTCTCCATTGACAGCTTCATAAATTTCAAACCCAATAGATGTGAGTAATTCAACCAAAAGATGGCGGTTTTGCCACTGATCTTCCACAATCAGCACGCGACAGGGGCCCTGATCTTGCGCCAGTGTCAGAACGCGGCGACTTTCGACGGGTGCAGGCAACTGGGACACATCATCGACCCCGACTTGAATATCAAATGCAAACGTGCTGCCTTGTCCCAGAGCGCTTTGCACTGTAATTTCTCCACCCATTAAATTCACAAAATGACGACTAATCGTTAGCCCCAGCCCGGTTCCTTCATGGGCTTGCTGGCTATGTTTAGCTTGAGCAAATGCGTTAAACAATTCCTCTAATTCTTCGGCAGCAATGCCACATCCCGTGTCGCTCACTTCAAAATGCAGCCATTGTGGGGAGAAGGCTGCCGCTGCTGAGGGACGGTCGATTCTGAGTTGAGAAACTGGGGCTATGGAGGCGCTTAAGGTGACGTGGCCAACCCGCGTGAACTTAATTGCATTACTGAGTAAGTTAAGCAATATCTGTCGCAGTTTGCTCTCATCTGCAATCACACATTGGGGCAGGTCGGGCGTGCGATTGAGCAGGAGGGAAATATTTTTTCTGCTGCTTTGAACCGCAGCATTTGCCCTAATCCATCCAGCAATTGATATAAGTCAAATCTGCTTTCGTTGAGCCGGGTCTGACCTGCTTCAATTTTTGAGACTTCCAGGATGTCGTTAATCAATTTGACCCAGCGGATTTCGCCATCAGGGCGGCAGACTCGGTATTCATGCTGAATGCGGCTGCCCTGAAATTGCTGGGCCAAGGAGTCGCTGAGGGCGGGGCGATCGCCCGGATGCACGGCTTCAAGCCAGGAGTCGGGGTTTTGGTAAAGGCTTTCGCAACTGCGTCCCCAAATTGTTTCATAGGCGGGGCTGGCATAGAGATATTGCTGAGACTGAGCATCACGGATAAAGAAAAACTGGCTGATGCTGCTGGCAATTTGGCGAAATCGTTCTTCACTCTGCCGCAGGGCGGTTTCGGTTTGCCGATATTCGGCTTCGAGGCGCTTGTAGTCGGTGATGTCGGTATCCACAAAAACCACCGCCCAGCATCCCTGTTCCGCATCCCAGTGGGTAGCCAGCTTGCTAGAAATCCAGCGGAGGCTGCCGTCTTTGTGCTGAAACCGATATTCAGTGCAGCAGGGCTGCCCCGCCAAAATTGCGTCAATGCTGGGGAGAACAGCGGACTCCCGATCGGCCGGCAGCACCCGCGACCACCAGATCCCCGCCATCATCTCGGCGGCGGTGAAGCCAAACACCTGCTCGCAGCCTGCCGAACAATAGTCATCAGTCCAGGTGCGATCGCGGTGCAGGCGCAACTGACCAATTGAAGCGATCGCGCGATCGAGAATCTGG